>NZ_JBEBPO010000101.1:0-8309 GCF_040395855.1 Herminiimonas fonticola
TTGGTGGCAAATACGCTCCATTGGCCGCCGGCTGTCTTGACATAGAAAGTGCGCAGTGTGTGCGAATTTCCCAGGCTGTCGTAGACCGGTGCGGAAGTCGCATCGCTGAAAGTAAGCGGATCGTTCGGGTCGAAATTGGCGGCAACCAGATCCGGCTTGCGTGAATCCAGCTTCAGCGCCAAATCGTAAGTTGTCGTCGCTTGCGGCGCCAGGTCGGCCTTGTTGATCACCAGCTCGGTTGGTGCACCAGTGGCGACCACACCGTTCAGATCAGCCATGTAACCGGTCAAACGGCCGCCGGCTGCATTTTCGATAAAGCCTTCCTTGCTCAGGATAAACTGGCCGTTACGCGCATAGCTGATCGAACCACCCGTGCTCATGCGGAAAAAACCGTCGCCGTTGATGGCCATGTCGAGTGGATTGTTCGATGCCGTGACATTACCCTGGCTGAACAATTGCGCCACCCTTGCGACCTGCGTACCGATACCGATCTGCGAAGCACCGGAGCCTGTCAAGGTGCTGGCATAGATATCGGAAAACTGCACCTGCGACTGCTTGAAACCGACTGTGCCCGAGTTGGCGACGTTATTACCAATTGCTTCAAGACTTTTGGTAGCGGCATTCAATCCGCTCAAACCTTGTTGGAAACTCATGTATTTCTCCTGGGTTGGTTTGCCGCTGTATTAAAGATACTGACGAATATCGGAAAGATCGAGTGCGCCCAGCCCGGGCACATTGAGCTTCACGCCGTTTTGGCCGGTAGTCACAGTCGTCACCATGCCGAACTGCAGTTCGTTGACCGCCACTTCCTTGCCTGCGACCTGCGCCTTCACCTCAAACGTATAAGTGCCCTCTTCTGCCTTTTCGCCATCCGCTTTTGTGCCATCCCACAGCAGCGGCACAGTGCCTGCTTCTTGCGGCCCCATGCTCAGTGTCTGCACAACGTTGCCGGCTGCATCCTTGATCACCACTTGTGCCGAATCGACCGCTTCCGGGAATTCAACGCCCATCAGGGCCTTGTCTTCTGCCAGACCGAGTTTGTTGCCCGGCGCCAGCACGCCATGACCAATCAGGTTGGCGGACTGCAGCGTTTGGCTGGACTGGTAGCTGCCAATCAGGGACTGCAGCGTTTCATTCATCTTGTCGATGCCGGTCACCGTCGACAATTGCGCCATTTGGCTGGTTACCTGAGCGTTATCCATGGGATTCAGCGGATCCTGATTCTGCATCTGCGTGATCAGCAGTTTCATGAAGCGATCCTGTGCTTCATCCACGCTGGATTTGGTCTTCGTCGTACCCGGGTTCATCGCATCGAGTACAGACTGCGGCAGGGTATTACTGATAGCGCTCATGATTATTCCTTTTATTGTTTACTGACCGAGCGTCAGCGTTTTCAGTAGCATCGTCTTGGCCGCATTCATGGTTTCGACATTGGTTTGATAGGAACGTGAGGCAGAAATCATGTTGACCATTTCTTCCACCACATTCACATTCGGCATCGCGACATGGCCGGTTTCATCGGCGTTCGGATGCTTGGGATCGAATACCATTTTCAGCGGAGAAGCATCTTCGACCACCTGCTTGACCTTGACCCCTGTAGATGTCGCGCCCGCCATCGGCAGCGACTGAAATTCCACCTGCTTGGCGCGATAGGTCTTGCCATCGGCACTGGTCGTGCTCTCGGCATTGGCGATATTGCTCGATACCACATTGAGGCGCTGACTCTGCGCACTCATGGCCGAACCGGCGACGTTGAAGATATTAAATAGCGACATGATTATTGCCCCTGAATAGCGGTGAGCATTCCCTTGATTTTCGACGATGCCAGCGTGACGCTGACTTCATAGCGCATCGCGTTATCGGTAAACTGATTGCGCTGCACATCCATGTCGACCGTGTTGCCGTCGATATTGCCCTGCTGCGTATTGCTGTATAACAGCGGCGCTCCGCCTATCGTCGCGTGCGTATTTGACGACAGATGCGTCGTAGTCGTCTTTACCAGATCGGGCGCTGCTGTTGTGCCGCCGGCGCTCCTGGCTATCGCGCCTTGCAGGGCCTTGTTAAAATCGATGTCACGCGCCTTGAAGTTGGGCGTATCCGCATTGGCAATATTTGACGCCAGCAATTGCTGACGTTGCGCACGCAGACTCAGGGCCGTCTCCTGAAAGCGCATCAAGTCATCAAGTTTTCCGATCATGTCGACCTCCGAAGTGCGCGTTCGGGGAATTCCCGTTCTGCGCCGATAATGGATTTGTATAGCGTGGATCATACGGAGCCCATACCCGCCTCGATCAAACGATAAGAAGACAAAAATCCGTGCTATTCCCGGCTTTGCCACAGCCTCCAGTCAGTACCATGGTCGTGCATCCAATCCATAGCCAGCCATGAGACACACTTTTAATTTTGCTATTGCCGCCCTCGCTCTCGCCGCGCAATGTGCTGTTGCGCAGAGTGTCGAACCGGAAGCACGCCAGGATCTGGGCGTGTTGAAACAAGCGGCCGAACAGTTTTTGCGTACGCAGGCTGCCGGCTTGCCGGGTGAAGTGCGGGTAACGATAGGCTCTATAGATCCACGCACCAAATTGCCGGCATGCGTTGCGCCGGAAGCGTTCCTGCCAGCATCCAGCAAGGCCTGGGGCAAGACCAGCGTAGGTTTGCGCTGCAGCGCCCCATCGCGCTGGACTATATATGTACAGGCGAAAGTGCAGGTACACGGCGAATACATCGCGGCAGCAGCTCCGCTGTCACAGGGACAAACCATAGGACAGGGTGACATTGCCAGGGTCAAGGGCGACCTCACCATTTTGCCGGCTGGCGTCATCACGGATGCATCGCAGGCGATAGGCCGCACCGCAGCCACTACAGTTGCGCTGGGCGCGCCGCTGCGACAGGATGCGCTACGCAACCAGCAGGCTATCCAGCAGGGTCAGGCGGTACGCGTGATCGTCAATGGCGCGGGCTTCAGCGTCTCCAGCGAAGCGCGCGCATTGAATAATGCCAACGAAGGCCAGTTGACCCAGGTTCGCACACCGGCAGGTCAGGTCATCAGCGGAATTGCAAAGTTGGGCGGAGTCGTTGAATTAACGTATTAGCAACATAAATTAAGACACAAAATTTTACGTTTCACCCATTTAATATTAAAGTTTGGTCTAATAACGCCGTTAGTCCCATCATGAGATAGGCGTTTTGCCGCAAACCAAACAGGGTGATGTCGTGAAAATTGATGACTCAAGCAAGAAAACCGCAGGAATAGGCGTCAGTACGACGCAAACCCGCGCGGGCAAGGGAACTGAAAAAGCCGCAGGTGCCAGCAACAGCAAGGCTCCGTCGGCCAATGTCACGCTGTCTTCGCAAGTACAGGCGTTGACCAGCCAGGTTTCCAGTGCCAGCGTATTTGATACTAAAAAAGTGGAAGAGATCAAGGCAGCGATTGCCGGCGGTCAGTTCCAGGTCAACGCAGAACGCGTGGCAGATGGACTGATGGACACGGTAAAAGACCTGATCTCCGCCCGGAGAGGTTGATTTCAACATGGATTCGTTCGGTAGCAACCCTGCAGACAGCTTGAGTGAAGAACACAAAGCCGTACGCGCATTGACGGAATTGCTGCAAGTGGAGCAGGAAAAACTGATTGCCGCCGATATCGAAGCCATCGCCGCCTTGACAGAGCCCAAGGCAAAAGCTGCTCTGCACATGGCTGAACTGGCCGCGAAACGACACAAACTCCTTGCAGCAGCAGGTTTTGAAGCCAACGAAACAGGCATGCAAACCTGGTTAGGCAGCCCTGCCGCTTCAGCTACAGCAAATACATCCTGGCATGAACTGATTGCGTTGGCAGAAGCCGGCAAGGAACTCAATCGCGTCAACGGCACGCTGATCAACAAGCAGATGGTGCGTAATCAAAACGTGCTCAATATTCTGCAACACGGCAATGTACAAGGCAATAATGTCTACGGGCCGGACGGTCAGACGGCCAGCAAGGGCATGAGCCGCCACATCGTCGCCCGCTAACCATTCATTTATTGACGGTGTACTGCCCGTCTTGTCTGCACCCCGCAAAAGAAAATGCCGCCATCACTGGCGGCATTTTCTTTTGCCTGCGCTTTAACTGTCCGGCTTCCATCAGCTATCGGCGCGGCGCATAGATATCGCGCCCGGCTTCATCAATCTGGCGACGCAATGCGCGCCGCTCATCGGGAGACAGACGCGGATCGCGACGCCCCTGATCCTGCCGTCCCGCATTACGATCTGCACCATAGTCATCACGTCGTTCACGCGCCTGGCGTTGGCCATCATCGCCGCGTCTATCCTGATTGAAACGTTGACGAGAATCATCCTGTACGGCGTACCCGAATGCACTCCCCTGGAAGCGCGACTGTGCATACGCCGCCGTTGTCCCGGCAAAAGCTGCAAGCAGCAGCATCACCAATCCCATTCTCTTCAATGTTATATTCATCATCGTCATCTTCCGCTGCGCTCCCGATGGACACGCTCCCTGTTGCAAACCATGTCCAAAGTTTATGCTGCTTTGCAGCCAGCCCTAAGTCCATTTCCGTAAAGGTTGTAACACTTTGTAATGCCTGCAATTCACCTTGTACCGAAAAGTCTTTCTGACGTTACCATAGCAAAATGAATACGACAAATGTACCCATGAAGGAACCAGGCCATTCGACCAATTCGCATCAAACCAAGGTGTTGGTGGTCGATGACGATTTGCGTTTGCGCGACTTGCTGCGTCGCTATCTGTCTGAACAGGGATTCAATGTAGTGACGGCAGAAAATGCGCAGGCGATGAACAAGCTCTGGCTGCGCGAACGCTACGATCTGCTGGTGCTGGATCTGATGCTGCCGGGAGAAGACGGCCTGTCGATCTGCCGCCGTCTGCGCGGCGCCGGCGACAAGACCCCCATCATCATGCTGACCGCCAAAGGCGAAGATGTCGATCGCATCGTCGGCCTTGAAATGGGTGCCGATGATTATATTGCCAAGCCGTTCAATCCACGCGAACTGGTAGCGCGCATCAGCGCCGTGCTGCGCCGTATCACTCCTGATGAAGCACCGGGTGCGCCATCCGAAACGCCGCAATCATTTACCTTCGGCGAATTTACGCTGGACCTCGGTACACGCACACTGAAAAAAAACGACGAAACCGTACCGCTGACCACCGGCGAATTTTCCGTCCTGAAGGTATTTGCACGTCACGCACGTCAGCCGCTATCGCGTGAAAAACTGATGGAGCTTGCGCGCGGTCGCGAATATGAAGTATTCGATCGCAGCCTCGATGTACAGATTTCACGCCTGAGAAAATTGATTGAACCCGACCCCTCCACGCCGCTGTATATTCAAACCGTCTGGGGCCTCGGCTATGTCTTCATTCCTGAAGGCAAGCCGCGCTGATCTCTTTGCAGTTGCGTGAAAAATCCACGGATGCCCACATCGTCAAATCACCTGAACTGGATAAGAAGCGGTCTGTTCTGGCGCACTTTTTTTCTGCTCGCCTTTCTGATTGCCGCCAGTATGGCCGCCTGGATCGCCAGCTATCGCGCGGTTGAAGAAACACCGCGCGCCAACCAGATCGCCGCACAAGTCATCTCAGTTGTTACCATTACACGCGCTGCGCTTACACATTCTGCACCCGACTTGCGACGCGAATTACTGTTCGATCTTTCCAGCAATGAAGGCATACGCGTCTATCCGCTGGAAGACAGCGATCGCGTCGAACCTCCCATCGAAAACAGCGTGGTGCGCAGCATCCAGGCAAACGTACGCGCTGCACTGGGCAAGGACACACGTTTTGCCCGTACGGTCAACGATGTGGCCGGCTTCTGGGTCAGCTTCACCATTTCCGACGACGAATACTGGCTGATGCTCGATCGCAGCCGGGTCGAAGCGAGTTTTGGCGTGCAATGGATAGGCTGGGGCGCGGCCACTCTGCTGTTATCGCTAGTGGGCGCGCTGATGATTTCCGGCCTGATCAATCAGCCATTGGCACGCCTCACCGCCGCCACCCGTGCGATTGCCAACGGCCAGCACCCCGCGCCGTTGCCGGAAAGCGGCCCGACCGAAATCCGCGAAGCCAATCACAGCTTCAATCAAATGGTGGATGATTTGAACCGGGTGGAATCCGATCGTGCGCTGGTCCTCGCCGGCATCTCGCACGATCTGCGCACCCCGCTCGCGCGCATGCAACTGGAAGTCGAAATGGCCGGCCTGCCGGATGATGCGCGCAAAGGCATGCAATCCGATCTGGAACAGATGGATGCCATCATCGGCCAATTTCTGGATTATGCAAAACCGGTGGACAGCAGCCATTTCAAATCGATAGACCTGACAGCTTTGCTAACGGAAGCAGCCCACGAAGCGGCTCGCCTGCCCGATGTGCAGGTAAGCCGCACCATTGAAGACAAGGTAGTCGTCCTCGGCAATGCCATCGACATCAAACGCATCGTCAACAACCTGATTGAAAATGCGCGCCGCTACGGCAAGGCAAGCAACGCCGATCATGTCGATATCGACCTGTGCTGCCGCGTCGAAGGCGACAAGGTCATCCTGGAAATCGCCGATCACGGCGCCGGCGTGCCGGAAGAAGACATCGCCCGTCTGTTGCGCCCCTTTACCCGCATGGATAGCGCGCGCGGACAAGCCAACGGTGCCGGCCTGGGCCTGGCCATTGTCGATCGCATCGTCAAGCGGCACGGTGGCAGGCTGCATCTGTTCAATCGCGATGGTGGCGGACTGACGGTACAGATTGTTCTGACCAATCCGAGGAAACGCCACTCCCCTTTCTCCATCTGAACAGCCTTGCAGATGAGACGCTGCGCATAGCGCAGCAGGCAGTCCGATTCATCGGGCGCATCAATAAAAAAAACGCACATGCCTTTCAGCAATGTGCGTTTTTATTCACTGTTCGCCTGTCTGGCAAACAAGAGCAGGCTTACATCTTTTCATCCCTGATTTCGGTCACTACGCCGTCGATGATGTCGCCATGCGCAGATTGATGAAAGGCGCGTTCCGCTTCAAAGCGCGCTTTCAATGCACGACGTCTTTTATACAGCAGCACCGGAATCAGCAACCAGCTCAGCAACAGCACCGTCACGACCACCAGCAAACCGACCATCAATACCAGGCCCAGTACCAGCCACGCGAGCAAACGCGAAGCAAAGCCGCCGGACTGGCTGCGGCGGAACATTTGTTGCCAACCTTGTGCATGCTGACTGAAAAGAAAAGATGCCATGTATGTGTCACTCCTGAGTCTTTGTAGTATAGCCGAATCGTACGAACAAGGATGCCTGTTGCCTTTTCCCGCACGACTTCGCATAACTGCACTATGCGTGAATCCGACCTTTGCCGCAATAGATTGCGACGCTTCCTGAAAATTCAATACTTTTCAACGGCTTGTCTTTTTTATACCGATTTTTATACTGATTTATTCGTGATGATCGCCGGTGATCGGTCCTTCCCTGAACAAGGCATTGCGTAATTTCCTGCCCAGTTTGGGATCGCCCCTGCGTACCCATTCCAGCACCATGGCCGCGTGAATGTATTTCTGGTTGAAAAATCAATATCGCCGATTCAGGTAGACAATAAAATCGGCAAAAAATTCATCGCTTTCATGATCTCTGATAAATCAGGGCGACCGCTTCGGCCGCGATCCCTTCTTCGCGCCCCAGATAACCCAGCTTTTCATTCGTTTTCGCCTTGATGTTGACCTGATTGACAGCGACACCCAGATCCTTCGCGACGTTGGCAACCATCTGCGCAATATGCGGCGCCATCTTCGGTCTTTGCGCAATGATGGTGGCATCCACATTGCCGATGTAAAACCCGGCTGCAGCCACACGCTTGGCCGCTTCACGCAACAGTACGCGCGAATCGGCACCGGCGAACTCGACTGCCGTATCGGGAAAATGCCGGCCGATATCGCCCAATGCCGCCGCACCAAACAAGGCATCGGTAATCGCATGCAGCAACACATCGGCATCCGAATGTCCAAGCAGGCCGGTCGCATGCGGAATCGTCACGCCACCGATAATCAGCTTGCGGCCTTCCGCCAGCGCATGGCAGTCGTAACCCTGGCCGATACGAAAAGGCATGGAAAGTGTGGCGGGAATATTCATACAAGTCCTTTTAAATATAATTCGGCAAGCGCCACATCTTCCGGCAGGGTCACCTTGAAATTGCACGCATGCCCCGTGACCAGTTTCGGCTGCAGACCCAGCGCTTCAATCGCACCGGCTTCATCGGTCACTGCAGCCGCCTGTTCCAGTGCCTTCTTCAATAAACCGTAGCGAAACATCTGCGGCGTTTGTGC
>NZ_JBEBPO010000102.1:0-8000 GCF_040395855.1 Herminiimonas fonticola
GGGATTTGTCCGATGCTGAACAGGCCGACCAGGGTTTCCAGTTTGTCCGCCAGAGCAACCACCATACCGACCGGATTGCGCGGCAGTGTATCGCCGGCGAAGCGCGGTTTGTAGTGATCTTCAATCGCGTCGGCTACATCCGCTGGCAAACCGTCATGCAAGGCGTAGTAACGTCCCATGATGCCTTGCAGTTCAGGAAATTCGCCGACCATATCGGTCAGCAGGTCGGCTTTGGCCAGTTGTGCCGCAGTATCGGCTTGTTGTGCATCGATGCCGAGTTTGGCTGCGATAGCTTGTGCAATGGCACGCACGCGTGCAATGCGCTCGCCTTGCGTGCCTAGCTTGTTGTGATAAACAACTTTGTCCAGGCCGGCGATACGCGAAGCCAGGGTTTTCTTGCGATCCTGGTCGAAGAAGAATTTTGCATCGGCCAGGCGTGGGCGGACGACGCGCTCATTGCCGCCGATGACGAGGCTGGCATCGGCCGGACGAATATTGGAGACGATCAGAAACTTGTTGCTCAGATTGCCCTGGCTATCGAGCAGAGGAAAATATTTCTGATTGGCCTTCATCGTCAGGATCAGACATTCCTGCGGTACCGCGAGGAATGCCTCTTCAAACTGGCCTATCAATACATTCGGACGTTCGACCAAACCGCTTACTTCATCCAGCAAATCTTCATCTTCAATTGGCGTCAGATTGTTGCCGGCTTCGCTCGCTGCTGCAGTGAGCTGGCGCACGATTTCTGCACGTCGTTCGGCGAAGCTGGCGATGACCGCGCCTTCAGTCGCGATTTGTTTTGCATAGCTGTCCGCATCGCGGATGTAGACCGGATCGATTCCCGCTTCAAAGCGGTGGCCGTGAGTCGTGTTGCCGGCTTTGAGGCCGAGCACGGAAACGTTGATGACGTCGGCACCGTGCAGCGCCACCAGACCATGCGCAGGACGCACGAAGTTGACGGTTTCCCAGCCATCGGCCAACTGGTATCCCATGACTTTGGGGATAGGCAGTTTACCCAGGGTTTCTTCGAGTGCTTTTTGCAAGCCGTCGGCCAGTATGATGCCGGTGACGATGCTGTTGAAAAACAATACTTCAGCCTTGCCATCGGATTCGCGTTTCAAGTCGGCGACTGCAGATTCGTTCGCACCCAGAGCGGCAAGTTTTTTCAATAATGCCGGTGTGGCCTGGCCATCTGCGGTCAAGCCGACGCTGGCCGGCATCAGTTTTTGCATTACCTGTTTGTCATCGGCCTGTTCGGCAACCTGTGTCAGGTGCACACCGAGCCGGCGCGGCGAGGCAAATTGCGTCAGCACGCTGTTTGCAGATAACAGGCCTTGCGCTTTCAACGATGCCTGCAAAGTCTGCGCAAAAGCGTCGCCGATTTTCTTCAATGCCTTGGGCGGCAGTTCTTCGACGAACAGTTCAACTAATAAATTTTTGGTATCCATGCCGGTAGTTACGCTGTTGCTCATGCTGTTTCTTTTTCGATTTGCGCCAGCACTTCGGCGGCATGTTCAGGTGTTGCCATCGGGAAGCCGAGGCGGGCGCGACTGTCGAGGTAACTGCGTGCAACGCTGCGTGCCAGATTGCGAATGCGGCCGATATAGGCAGCGCGTTCAGTCACGGAAATGGCGCCACGCGCATCCAGCAGATTGAAGGTATGCGCAGCTTTCAATACTTGTTCGTAAGCCGGCAACGCGAGTTTGTTATCAATCAGATTGAGCGCCTGTTTTTCATGTGCGCCGAAAGCAGTGAACAGGAAATCGGCATCGCTGTGCTCGAAGTTGTAGGTCGATTGCTCGATCTCGTTCTGCTTGTAGACGTCGCCGTAGGAAAGGCCTTCGGTCCATTTCAGGTCGTAGACGTTATCGACGCCTTGCAGATACATCGCGAGACGTTCCAGGCCGTAGGTGATTTCGCCGGTGATCGGTTTGCAGTTGATGCCGCCGACTTGCTGGAAGTAAGTGAACTGCGTGACTTCCATGCCGTTGAGCCAGACTTCCCAACCGAGACCCCAGGCGCCCAGCGTCGGATTTTCCCAATCGTCTTCAACGAAGCGGATATCGTTTTGCTTCAGATCGAAACCCAGCGCTTCCAGCGAACCCAGATACAGCTCCAGAATATTTGCCGGTGCCGGTTTCAGTACGACTTGAAATTGGTAGTAGTGTTGCAGGCGATTCGGGTTTTCACCATAACGTCCGTCCTTCGGCCGGCGTGATGGTTGCACGTAGGCCGCTTTCCATGGTTCAGGACCGATGGCGCGCAGGAAGGTGGCGGTGTGCGAAGTGCCGGCACCGACTTCCATGTCGTACGGTTGCAGCAGTGCGCAGCCTTGCGCATCCCAGTACTTTTGCAGCGTGAGAATGATTTGTTGGAATGTGAGCATCTTGTTTGAATTTTTGCATTACCCGGTACGGGTAAGGGCGGCGTTGCCGAAACCCTGAATTTTACCGGGTTTTAGAGGGGATGAGGGCTTCTGCGCGTAATACGCCAGGCGGCGATCAATAGCGCAAAAGCCAGCAGCACGATAGCGGTATTGCCGAGCAAAACGTAAGGCGTAAGGCCGCTATAGCCTTGTACCGATGCCGTCAGTACGCCACGCTCGAACGGTTTGAGCTGCGCCACGACTTGTCCGTTCGGATTGATGACTGCGGTGGCACCGGTATTTGTGGCGCGCAGCATGGGGCGGCCGGTTTCGATGGCGCGCATTTGTGAAATCTGCAGATGCTGCGGCAAGGCGATCGAATCGCCGAACCAGGCGATGTTGGAAACGTTCAGCAGCAGCGTGGCGACCGGCTGGTTGGATGCTGCACCGGCGCGTAATTGGCCGGCAATTTCTTCGCCGAACAAATCCTCGTAACAAATGTTCGGCAATACCCATTGATCCTTGACGGCAAACGGCGCTTGCAATGCTGCGCCGCGTGTAAAGTCGCCGAGCGGAATGTGCATCATGTCGACAAACCAGCGAAAGCCGAGCGGGATGAATTCGCCAAATGGCACCAGATGATGCTTGTCGTAGCGATAGAGTGCGGGGACGGTGCGGCTGGCGCTGGCGGGCGAAATGCCGATTACGCTGTTGGCGTATTGCTGTGGCCCGTCACTGACGGCGATGCCGATGGCAAGGTGGCTGCTTGACGCGGTGGCGAACTCGGCCAGACGCGGCAGATAGTCTTCCGGCAATTGATGCGCCAATAGCGGTAGTGCGGTTTCCGGCGTGGCGATCAGATCTGCCGGGGCGTTGCGTATCATGTCTTCATACAGCGTCAGCGTCACGTTCGCCTGTTCGGCATCGAACTTGATTTCCTGCGGGACGTTGCCTTGCAACAGACGAACTGAAATGGGCGCGCCGTGCGGCGCAGTCCAGCTGATGGAATGCAGTGCGAAGCCGGTTGCGAAAATCGCGATCATCAAGACCAGCGCAGATTTTTTCGTTGGCAGCAATGCCAGGCAACCAGCCAGCAATGCTGCCAGCCATCCGAGGCCGTACACGCCGATCAACGGTGCGAAGCCGGCAAGCGGGCTGTCGGTATGCGCATAACCGGATGCCACCCACGGGAAGCCAGTCAGCACCCAGCCGCGCAGCCATTCGGAGAACATCCACAAGGCAGGAAAGACCAGCAGCAACAGTATCGTTGTGGAAGCATGCCGTCTGTGTTTGAAGTAGGCGGCAAAGCCGGTAGCGAGGGCGAAAAATGCACCCAGCAGCATGGCCAGCAGCGCTACCGCCAATGCAGCCATAGGTGCCGGCATGCCACCGTATTGATGCATGCTGATGTAGAGCCAGTACACGCTGCAGACCGACCAGCCGAAGCCGTAGGTCCAGCCGGTCAGGGTCGCGGATTTGATGGTAGGTGCCTGCAATACCAGATGAAACAGCAGTGCGAGCGTGATAATTTGCAGCGGCCACCAGCCGACAGGCGCGAAGGCGAAAACATTCAGTGCGCCGGCCGGCAAGGCCAGCAGCATGGCTGTCGCAGGTTGCAGACGCAAGGGAGGCGATGTGCTCACGTGTGCGAGCAGTGAGTGGTAACGCGATGGATGGACATCCCGTACGCCGCGCAATCAATCATCAAGCGCATCCGCATCGGGAGCGGGAAGTTTTTCCACCAGCAGTACGTGGATTTGTCGCGCATCGGCACGCAGTATTTCAAAGCGCAGATTATCGATATCGATAACCTCGCCCTTGTGCGGCATGCGCGCCAGATGGTTGGTGATGAAGCCGCCCAGCGTATCGACATCCTGGCTGGTGAGAGTGGTGCCGAGTTCTTCGTTGACTTGCGTCAGTTCGGTCAGTGCCTTGATGCGCCAGCGCGGGCCGTATTCGCCTGCCTTGATGGCGAGGATATTGTCCTGTTCTTCATCGAAATCGTATTCATCTTCGATGTCGCCGACGATTTGTTCCAGCACGTCTTCGATCGTGATCAATCCCGCCACGCCGCCGTATTCATCGACCACGACTGCCATGTGGTTGTGTTTGGCGCGGAAGTCGCTCAGCAATACGTTCAGGCGTTTTGATTCAGGAATGAAGACGGCAGGGCGCAGTATCTGGCGGACATCGAACGGTGCGCCTGCATAGTAGCGCAGCAAATCCTTGGCCATCAGAATGCCGACCACCTGGTCGCGTTCGCCCTCGATGGCAGGGAAGCGCGAGTGTGCGTTTTCCAGCATCATGGGCAGCCATTCATCGACGGGCTTGGTGATGTCGATCACATCCATTTGCGAACGCGGCACCATGATGTCGCGTGCCGACAGTTCGGATACCTGGAACACGCCTTCTATCATTGCCAGTGCATCGGCATCGATCAGATTGCGTTCGTGTGCGTCATGCAGGATGGCGAGCAGTTCGCTACGACTGTCAGGTTCGGGGGCGATCAGTGCGGTCAGGCGTTCAAACAGGGATCGGTGCGGTTTGGCTTCACCGGGTTTGCCGCTATTGGGATTGTCTTGCATATGGCGAAAAAGCCGTTGCGGGTGGTGGTTTCAACAGCTGTCAGGATACAACAAATATCTGCAATTCCAAAAATACGGCAGAAGGTATTCTACCGTGGTGCAGCATGATCACACTTCGATATACGGATTGGGAAAACCGAGCGCGGCCAGAAATTCAATTTCCAGCGTTTCCATTTCTTCGGCTTCCTCATCCGATTCATGATCGTAACCTTGCGCATGCAGCACGCCGTGTATCACCAGATGCGCGGCATGGGATTCCAGCGTTTTTTTCTGCTCGGCCGCTTCGCGTTGCAAAACGTCTGTGCACAAAATAATGTCGGCTTGCGTGAAATCATAGAGAAAATCATTGAACTCATTATTGCTATCTGGTTCGTTGTATGCAAACGTCAGAACATTGGTTGCATAATCCTTGCCGCGATAATTGCGATTCAATTCCTGACCTTCTTTCGCATCGACGAAGCGCAGCGTGATTTTCGCTGGTGCCAGCAGTGCGGCTTTTATCCATTTGCGCAATAAAGGGCGGGGCAGTATTTCTTGCAGACGTGTGTCGGCATACTGCACAGATAGAAAAAGTTTATTTTTTTGCATTTTTTGTCGCTGCCTTCCTTACTGTTGTTGCTGATTTTGTTGCGGTGCGTTTTTTGGGTTGTCTGGCATCGTCGTAAGCATCGACGATACGCGCGACCAGTGGATGACGCACAACATCGGCGCTGGAAAAACGTGTGAATGCCAAACCGCGCACGTCGCTCAAAACGTCGATGGCTTCGACCAGGCCGCTTTTCTGATTTTGCTGCAAGTCGATCTGCGTGATATCGCCGGTAATCACAGCCTTGCTGCCGAAGCCGATCCGGGTCAGGAACATTTTCATCTGTTCCGGCGTGGTGTTCTGTGCTTCATCGAGAATGACGAAAGCGTGATTCAATGTGCGGCCGCGCATATAGGCCAATGGCGCAATTTCAATCGCCTGTTTCTCGAACATTTTTTGCGTGCGATCGAAACCGAGCAAGTCATACAAGGCATCGTACAAGGGACGCAGATAGGGATCGATTTTTTGCGACAGGTCGCCAGGCAGAAATCCCAGACGTTCACCGGCTTCGACTGCGGGGCGCGTCAGGATGATGCGCTTGACGGCATCGCGTTCCAGCGCATCGACTGCGCAGGCTACGGCCAGATAGGTCTTGCCGGTGCCGGCCGGGCCGACGCCGAAGGTGATGTCGTGATCCATGATCGCCTTCAGGTACTGCAATTGATGCGGCGTGCGGCCGCGCAAATCGTGGCGGCGGGTTTTCAGCACAGGCGCATCGGTCACGGATTCGACGACTTTTTTTCCGATGGTTTTGCCTGCCGTTTTTTTTGCGGCGGGAATGACTAACTCAGGTTCGGCCAGTGCTGCGCGTTGTTCGACCAATGCCAGCTGTACTTCTTCCAGCGGCACTATCTTGTCGGCCACCTGGTAAAACTGTTCGAGAATTTCCAGTGCGCGTGCGCCGTTGCCGCCACTGACGATAAATTTCTCGCCGCGACGGAAAATCGTGACATCAAGTGCGGCGGAAATCTGTCGCAGGTTTTCATCCATCGGACCGCACAGATGTGCGAGCCGCTTGTTATCCAGCGGTTCGGGAATGAAATACAGCGGTTGAACGGCAGTTTTGGTTTTCAATTTTGGCTGGACACGCGCTTGCGCGCTAAAAATAAAGCTTACTGTTTAACGACGAGTTCGCCGCGCAATGTGTATGCGTGCGATTGCGTGATGTTGACGTCCACCATCTGACCGATCAGACGCGCTGCGTTTGGTCCGGCGGAAAAGTTGACGACCCGATTGTTTTCGGTGCGACCCTGCAATTCGTCCGCATCTTTTTTCGATGGACCTTCGACCAGAATGCGTTGTACGGAGCCGACCATTTCATCGCTGTAGCGGCGCGTGTTTTGATCGATCACTGCTTGCAGGCGTTGCAGACGCTTGAGTTTGACTTCGTGCGGCGTGTCGTCTGCCAGATTGGCGGCAGGCGTACCCGGGCGCGGGCTGAAAATGAAGCTGAAACTGTTGTCGTAACCGATATCCGTGATCAGCTTCATCATCGCTTCAAAATCTTCATCGGTTTCGCCAGGGAAGCCGACGATGAAATCGGACGAGATCGAAATATTCGGCCGCACTGCGCGCAAGCGACGCAGGATGGATTTGTATTCGAGCGAGGTGTAGCCGCGCTTCATCGCTGCCAGGATGCGATCGGAACCGTGCTGTGCCGGCAGATACAGATGATCGACCAGTTTCGGTACCTTGGCATAGGTGTCGATCAGGCGTTGCGTGAATTCCTTCGGATGGCTGGTGACGTAGCGTATCCGCTCTATGCCTTCCATCTCGGCGATGTATTCGATCAGCAGCGCAAAATCGGCAATCTCGCCATCCGCCATTTCACCGCGATAGGCGTTGACGTTCTGGCCCAGCAGCGTGATTTCCTTCACGCCTTGCGCTTCGAGTCCGGCGACTTCGGTCAGCACGTCGTCGAAACGGCGCGAAACTTCTTCGCCGCGCGTATAGGGTACGACGCAGTAACTGCAGTATTTGCTGCAACCTTCCATGATCGACACAAAGGCAGTCGCACCTTCTACCTTGGCGGGCGGCATGTGATCGAATTTCTCGATTTCCGGGAAGCTGATATCGACTTGCGAACGTCCGGTCGAACGGCGCTGCTTGAGCATCTCCGGCAGGCGATGCAGGGTTTGCGGGCCGAAGACCAGATCGACGTAAGGCGCGCGCTTGACGATCGCGTCGCCTTCCTGCGAGGCGACGCAACCGCCGACGCCTATCATCAGATCTGGCTTGAGCAGTTTCAATTCGCGCAGACGGCCGAGGTCGGAGAAAACTTTTTCCTGTGCTTTTTCACGCACCGAACAGGTGTTGAGCAGGATCACATCGGCGTCTTCCGCCTTGTCGGTTTTGATCAAGCCGTCGGAAGCGTTGAGCACATCTGCCATCTTGTCCGAGTCGTACTCGTTCATCTGGCAACCGAAGGTCTTGATGTATATCTTTTTCTGCATGGGGTGAGGGG
>NZ_JBEBPO010000103.1:0-7998 GCF_040395855.1 Herminiimonas fonticola
GTCGTGCGCACCGCCTATGCCTTGCGTCCCGAAGGTATCAACTGGCCCAAACATCCGGATGGACGCCCCAGCTTCCGTCTGGAACAACTGACCGCTGCCAACGGCATCGCGCATGAAGCCGCGCATGATGCCTTGTCCGACGTACGCGCCACCATTGCGCTGGCGCGCCTGATCCGCGACCGGCAACCCAAGCTGTTCGACTTCTGTTTTGCCCTGCACAAGAAAGACCGGGTGGCGACGGAAATCGGCCTGCCCTTGCGTCGCCCTTTCCTGCACATTACCGGCATGTTCCCCGCCGAGCGCGGTTGCATCGGCATCGTCTGGCCACTGGCTGTGCATCCGACCAACAAGAATGAAGTCATCGTCTGGGATCTGGCCGCCGATCCGAGCGAGCTTGCCACGCTGGATGCCGAGACGATACGCACCCGCATGTTCAGCAAGGCGGATGCGCTGCCGGAAGGCATGAGCCGGCTACCGATCAAATCCATCCATCTGAACAAATCGCCGATCGTCATCAACAATCTGAAAACACTGTCGGCTGACATGACGGCGCAATGGGGGCTCGATGTTGCAGCGGCATTACGGCACGCAGAAATCGCCGCCACCACGCCGGACATGACGGCGATCTGGCAGGACGTATTCCACAGACCGCAAGAAGGTACGCCGGATGTAGACGAAGATCTGTATGGCGGTTTTGTCGGCAATAACGATAGACGCCTGCTGCAGGAGTTGCGTGCGCTGTCGCCGGAAGCACTGGCCAAGGCCACGCCGAGTTTTTCCGATGTTCGGCTGGAAGAGCTTTTCTGGCGCTACCGTGCGCGCAATTTTCCGCACACCCTGTCGGCCGAAGAAACCGAACGCTGGGAAGAACATCGTGCAGCGCGCCTGTTCGATGGCGATGGCGGCGCCCGCACCATCGAAGGTCTGTTTGCCGAAATCGACCAGCTATCCGAAACGACAGATGAGCGCGGCGAAGAAATTCTCGGCGCCCTGTACGACTATGCGGAAGCCATCGCGCCTGCGCGTGACTGATTATCCACATGTAGTCGCGCACCATCGCGCATGCTAATCTGAATACCGACCATCTATTTTTACCCCGGTTTTTACTGTGCGGAGCGCAAGATGAATCTTTCTTACTGGTGTGTACTGGCGGCAGGCGTGATGCCTGTAGTGACGATTGCCATTGCCAAGTGGGGCAAGCGCGACTTCGATAATGCCGAGCCGCGACGCTGGCTGGAAAAACAGGAGGGCGTGCGACGGCGTGCCGATGCTGCCCATCACAATCATTTTGAAGCCTTCCCGTTTTTTGCCGCCGGCGTACTGGTGGCACAGCAACTGAATGCACCGCAGGATACAATTAATATGCTGGCAGGCGCCTTTATTGTCATCCGCATCGCCTATACGCTGCTGTATCTGACGAATCGCGCCACGCTACGTTCCATCTCATGGACAATCGGCTATCTGTGCGTGATTGCACTTTTTTTAATCGCCGCATTCCACGGCGCCTGACAGGCGACGGAATGGCTGTATTTTTTATCACTTCTTACTGATTTTTATGTCTCACGATCAAACACTCCATTTGCTGCAAGACGCGCTGCATGCAATACGCCAGAATCGCCTTGCGATCGCTGACTTCTGCCAGACATGGCGCGCGCAAACTGCACTGCTGTCAGCCTTGCCGCCGCGTTATGCCGAAGTGATGGAAGATTTGCTGGGACGTCTGGAAGCCGGCAGTTTGTTTACCGAAGAAAGTTGCTCGTTCAGCCAGGTAGATCTGCTGGCGAATCTTGACCTGTGGCTGGACAAGGCACAGCAAACGCTGGCAAAAACAGCTTGAACGCCACGCATTTTCACTTCTTTAAAATATAAAAAATACCATGCAACAACTCGAATTTGAATTGAACGACGAATACGTCGAATTGAACCAGCTACTGAAACTGGTTGGCGTATGCGATAGCGGCGGCGCCGGCAAGATGCTGGTCGCCAGCGGCCAGGTCAAGGTCGATGGACAAACCGAATTGCGCAAAACCTGCAAGATACGCGCAGGCCAGATGGTCACCCTCGGTGACATCCGTATCAAGGTACACGCAGCAGCATAAGCTGCAACACACACTCTTTCAGCGCGAACCGTTCGCTACTGCCAGTTGAGAATGCTCTGGCAGCATTGCCGTCTGCTCATCGTGTGAGATGGCCATTGGCCGTTTTGGCAAGGTTCTCACGTTGTTGTGCGCAGCCTGCAAGGCTGGTTTTTCAGGACTGTGCTCATCGTTTGCCAGCTTGAATACGGCAACCGTCGCCGACAATGTGAGCGTTTGCTCGTGCATGCTTTCCGCCGCGGCCGCCGCTTCCTCGACCAGGGCGGCATTTTGCTGCGTAATGCCATCCATCTGGCCAAGCGCCTGGTTGATATGTTCAATACCACTCTGCTGCTCGGCGCTGGCCGCCGTGATTTCCGCCATGATGGTGGTAACGTGCGAAATCGATTGCACGATTTCATTCATCGTTTTGCCTGCCGCATTCACCTGCTTGCTGCCAGCCTCGACCTTCTCTACCGATTCCGCAATCAGCACCTTGATTTCTTTTGCCGCAACGGCACTACGCTGCGCGAGATGACGCACTTCCGCTGCAACGACAGCAAAACCACGACCCTGCTCACCCGCACGCGCCGCCTCGACTGCCGCATTCAAGGCCAGAATATTGGTTTGAAAGGCGATGCTGTCGACGACGCCGATAATATCGCTGATCTCCCTGGAAGACTGCTGGATCGCCTGCATGGTATCCACCACTTGCGACACGGCATTACCGCCCTGCTCGGCAATGCCGGAAGCAGTTTGTGCCAGACGATTGGCATGCTGTGCATGCGCGGCATTCTGTTTGACGGTACTGGTCAGTTCTTCCATCGCCGCCGATGTTTGCTCCAGTGAACTGGCTTGCTCTTCGGTGCGCGTTGACAGATTCAGGTTGCCGGTGGCGATTTCATTCGAGGCCTGTGCAATCCTATCGCTGCCCAGGCGCACTTGCGTAACCAGACGCGTGATCCCGTCGCTCATGTTGCCAAACGCGTTGAGCAACTGCGCAATTTCATCTTTCCCGCCTGATGTTATTTTTCGGCTCAGATCGCCGGATGTCGCACGCATGACAGCGGCGCCGAGACGCCGCACTTCCGTCGAAAACGATACATAGAATCCAAGCAGGAAATAAGCGGCGATCGCCATCGTCAAACATATCGCCAGCATGATCATGCTGCGATAAAAAGCAGCACTTTCCAGTCGAGCCTGCAATAAGTGATCGAGCAGATTTGCCGAAGTGGCTGCCGCTGCATACAGGCCATCGATGCCGGCATTGCCGGCTGCCACGAATTGATTACCCGAAGTTTGATCAACACTGCTCAACACTTCATTTTTTGCCCGATCCAGGTAGGCTACCGCAACCGGCACTGCAGCCAGCACCGGTGTCATTTGCTGCTTGAGTGCGGGGCTTTGATGCAGCAAGGTTTCTATCTTGCCGGGAATGCCGGACAGATCGCGTTGCGTCAGCAAAACGGTGGAGCCCAGCAATACTTCTTCATTCGCTTCCATCAAACCGCTATCGATATACGCCGCACCGCGCCCGGCCACCTCCGATAATCCTTCGGTGATTTGCGGAAAATCCCTGATAAACAGTTCGGCCAGATAGTAGCTGGCGGTTTCCGGATCATGCGTGAGATTAGTACGATCGGCGATCATCGTATTGAAGCGCATCAATTGCGTAATCAATGCAGTTTGTTCGTTATAGATTTTTCTGTCTTTGAGCGTCGATAGTTTTTCCTGCAATGCGATCCAGTTTTTCTGGATAGCATTCCACGCATCGCCGGCATACAGTGCAGGCTCTTCCTTGCGCATGGCATCGAAGAGAGCGATTTGTTCATTGATATTTTTTTGTAGCCCTTGCGCCTGCTGTTCGGCACCCGCATTACCCATGATGAACATATGCTGGTAGCTGCGATGCTGCTGAGCCAGCCGTATGATTTCCTGCATCTTGCGCACATGCTGGACACCCAGACGTTCCTGCTTCGTGAATGCGATCGATTTATCCAGCTCGCCCAGCAACAGCAGGGTTGCCAGCACCAGCGGCGTCATGAAAATAAGCGTCAAGACAATAAACTTCGGCAATAAACGCAAGCCTTGCATCAGTTTGACGGCAGGTG
Source organism: Herminiimonas fonticola (assembly GCF_040395855.1). Classification (GTDB taxonomy): domain Bacteria; phylum Pseudomonadota; class Gammaproteobacteria; order Burkholderiales; family Burkholderiaceae_D; genus Oxalicibacterium; species Oxalicibacterium fonticola_A. The sequence goes on from NZ_JBEBPO010000103.1 coordinate 4,187, forward strand.
CCAGCAAGATATTTTTCATTTTTATACTTCCCATGGACAGCATGCTCCAACTGGTATCGAGGATAGGAAATCCTCTATAACGGCACGCTGGAATTTCTTTGGTGTAATTCTGGAGGGGAAATATGACAGGCTGATGAATCGCCTTTTAGCTGTCCGGCCTGTCCCTTGAAATACACCGCCTGGCCACCGGCATGGGACAATAGAGCCATGACACTTCATGAAAAACTGATATTTATCGATCTCGAAACCACAGGTGCAAACCTGATCAATGATCGCATCACGGAAATCGGCATCGTGACCGTCAGTGCCGATGGCCGCATTGAGCGCTGGTCGAGTTTTGTCAATCCAGGCCGGCCGATACCAGCTTTTATCCAGGATCTGACCGGCATCAGCGACAATATGGTCGCAGCAGCACCAACGTTTGAAGCACTGGCGGATACGGTGCGCGAACGTCTGGAGGGCGGATTATTTATTGCACATAATGCACGCTTCGATTACGGCTTTCTGCATCACGCACTCGCCCGTGCGGGACACGCTTTGTCCACGGACGTGCTGTGCACCGTCAAATTATCACGCAGGTTTTTTCCGGAAGAAAAAAGGCACAATCTGGATACGCTGATTGCGCGCCATGGCTTGATTCCCGAAGCACGTCACCGCGCATTGGCGGATGCGGATCTGTTATGGCAATTGTGGGAGAAACTGACTGCCAGCATGCCGCACGACATCTTCAGTCTGGCGGTCAAGGCTTTGCGCCAGCGACCGGCATTGCCACCGCTGCCAGATAGATAACAGGAATAAATCGACTATTTCTTATTACTTCGATTCAGGCAAGCAGATCATCATAACCAAAAAGAGAGAGACCACGCATGAGCAAACTCATCTATATCGCCGATCCCATGTGCTCATGGTGCTACGGTTTCGGGCCTGAACTGACAACACTTATCAATGGCATTCCGGATACGCCACTCGAGATCGTGCTTGGCGGTTTGCGTGCCTACAATCCGGACTTGATGGATGAAAAACTGAAAACCAGTCTTCTGGCGCATTGGGGGAAAGTCGGAGAAGCCAGCGGATTACCGTTTTCCAGAGATGCCTTGTCGCATCCGAACTTCATCTACGATACGGAACCTGCCTGCCGCGCCGTCGTTGCCGCACGCGTGCTCGCGCCGCATGCAACATTCGATGTATTCCGCGCCATTCAGCATGGATTTTATGCAGAAGGGTTGGATACAACGAAAGCGGATGTATTGGCAAAGATCAGCGTCGATGCATTGAACAAGGCGGGAATCAATATCGAATTCCAGGAATTTCTTGATGCGTGGTCGTCGGAAGAAGTAATCGCTGTCACCAATCAAGATTTTCAGCAGACGCAACGCTGGGGAGTAACAGGATTTCCAACGCTGGTATTTGAAAATGCAGGTGAACTGCATTTGGTGACATCCGGTTTCGTACGCACCGAGGCATTGGTCGAGCGCTTGCAGGCGCTGGTTGATCAAGCCAGCTGATCTATCAGACTATTAGCGATGCGTACCGGTATCGATAATCAGCTCCACATCAATACATGTGCTGACCACCATTGATGGCGATATTCGCGCCCGTCACAAACGCCGCTTCGTCGGATGCAAGATAGGCAACCAGACCGGCAATTTCTTCCGGCTTGCCCAGGCGACCCATGGGAATTTGCGGCACGATCTTGGTATCCAGTACCTCTTGCGGAATCGCCATCACCATCTTGGTACCGATATAGCCGGGTGAGATCGTATTCACCGTGACCGCCTTGCGCGCAACTTCCAGTGCCAGCGCCTTGGTGAAGCCATGCATGCCGGCCTTGGCGGCAGAGTAATTGGTTTGCCCGAAAGCACCCTTCTGCGCATTCACCGAAGAAATATTGATGATGCGCCCCCAGCCACGCTCGACCATGCCATCGCATACCGGTTTGGTCATATTGAAAACAGAATCCAGATTGGTACCCATGACAGCATCCCAATCCGGCTTTTCCATTTTCTTGAACGTCATATCGCGCGTGATGCCGGCATTGTTGACGAGTACATCAATAGCGCCGATTTCCTTTGTTATCAAGGCTACGCATTGTTGCGCTGAATCATAATCCGATACATCGCAGGGATAGGCGCGGAAATCGTAACCACTTGCCTTCATCGTCGCCAGCCACTCTCCAGCCGTAGTGTTGGAAGGCGAATACGTTGTGACCACCTGATATCCAAGCGCAGCAAGCTTGATGCAAATCGCTTCGCCCAAACCACCCATACCGCCGGTTACCAATGCAAGACGCGTCATTTCTCTTTTCCTTGCCTCATCTAATTTTATAATTCTCGCTAACTGCTTCCAGCGTTCTATCTCTAACGTTCTATCGCGAGTGCCACACCCATGCCGCCACCTATGCACAAACTTGCCAGGCCGCGCCTGGCATCGCGTCGTATCATTTCATGTAATAGCGTAACCAGAATACGGCAGCCGGATGCGCCTATCGGATGACCGATGGCGATGGCGCCGCCATTCACATTGATCTTGCTGGTATCCCAGCCCATTTCCCGATTCACCGCAATCGCCTGTGCAGCGAAAGCTTCATTGATCTCCATCAAATCAATATCCTGATGCGTCCATCCTGCCTTCTTCAGACATAAATGCGCTGCCGGCACCGGCCCCATTCCCATCATTGCCGGATCTACCCCAGCGGAAGAATATGCCTTGATGCGCGCTAATGGCTTGAGTCCAAGTTCAGCTGCTTTCTTTGCAGTCATCATGATCACTGCAGCCGCGCCATCATTAATACCGGAAGCGTTGCCTGCTGTCACTGTGCCGTCTTTTGAAAAAGCGGGACGCAATGCAGCAAGGGATTCCAGCGTAGTGCCTGGCTTGATGTATTCGTCCGCATCAACGATGACGACGCCTTTCTTGCCCGGGATTTCAAGCGGAATAATCTCATCCCTGAATTTCCCCCCATTCTGCGCAGCTTCCGCCTTGTGCTGCGAGGCCAAGGCAAATTCATCCTGCTCCTGGCGCGAAATGCCGAATTTCTTCGCAATGTTTTCCGCCGTTGTACCCATGTGATACTGGTTGTACACATCCCACAAGCCATCGACGATCATGGTGTCGAGCAGCTTTGCATCACCCATGCGAAAACCTTCGCGTGAGTTGGGCAATACGTGCGGCGATGCACTCATGTTTTCCTGCCCGCCTGCAATGATGATCTGCGCATCGCCACATTGGATGGCTTGCGCAGCAAGATGTGTCGCCTTCAAACCGCTGCCGCACACCTTATTGATGGTGAACGCCGGCACCATATCCGGCAAGCCGCCGCGTATCGATGCCTGTCGCGCAGGATTTTGCCCGCACCCTGCAGTCAGCACCTGGCCAAATATGACTTCGCTGACCGTATCCGCAGCGATGCCTGTACGCGACAATAAATTTTTGATGACATGTGCGCCCAGATCCGCAGCAGATATTTTTGCCAATGCTCCGCCGAATTTTCCAACTGCCGTGCGGCCGGCAGCAACGATAACGATTTCCTCCATTTAACTCTCCATAAGGAATGGCAACATTTCGATACGCCAGAAGATACAAGGAAATCGAATAGCCAAGAAACTGACGCGGTGATTTTCAGCTATTTAGCAGACACCTCTCAACGTATATAAAATTTATCAAAAGCGCAATGACTCGCTAACAAATCATTGAAAGTTGATTCAATAGCCTGCAGCTTATTGAAGAATATTTACTGGAGGGTGACAGAAGTGAAGCGGGAATTGTCGCTTTTCGACAGGAGCCGTAGGCAAAGGAGAAGAAGTGATTGCTGC
>NZ_JBEBPO010000104.1:0-7626 GCF_040395855.1 Herminiimonas fonticola
GTCAGTTTTTCCAGATCGGAATTTTTCGCAGCCTCGGGACTGAGCTTGCGCGTCAATACCGCATCCGACTCTGCCAGTTTCTGCAGCAACTCAGGACTGATGGTCAACAGATCGCAGCCGGCCAGTTCGGTGATTTGCGAAGTGTTGCGGAAGCTCGCACCCATCACTTCGGTCTGATAGCCGAACTTGCGGTAGTAAGTGTAAATGCGCTTGACCGATTGCACGCCCGGATCGTCGGCGCCGGTGTAATCGGTGCCGGTGGATTTCTTGTACCAGTCGTAGATGCGGCCGACGAAAGGCGAGATCAGTTGCACTTTGGCATCGGCGCAGGCAATGGCTTGCGGCAGCGAGAATAGTAGCGTCAGGTTGCAGCGTATGCCTTCCTTCTCCAGTATTTCGGCGGCACGTATGCCTTCCCATGTCGAGGCGATCTTGATCAATACGCGCTCGCGCGAAATGCCGGCGGCTTCGTACAAACGAATCAGTTCACGACCCTTGGCGACTGCGCCAGCGGTATCGAAGGACAGGCGTGCGTCGGTTTCTGTCGAGACACGGCCCGGAATGATCTTGAGAATCTCGGTGCCGAAGGCGACCAGCAGGTGATCGACGATTTCCGCGGTACTTTTGCCGGCGTGTTCGCGCGCGACTTTTTCCATGATCGGACGGTACTCATCCTTTTGCACGGCTTTCAGGATCAAGGAAGGATTGGTGGTGGCATCCTGCGGTGCAAAGGCCTCGATCGATTGAAAGTCGCCGGTGTCGGCAACGATGGTGGTGTATTGCTTCAGTTGTTCGAGTTGGTTCATGGCGAGCTTATGAATAAATGTTTGAGCAATGTTTTATCTATTGTACTCAAAGTGGGTAGCAGTCTGCCGGTATGTGGAATACGAATAGATTGTTATCGCAGAAATGAATCGAACTGCATTTCGATTTTTTGCAGGGCTTTTTGCGCGCTGAGCATTTTCTTGCGGCGCTCCGGACTCAAACGCAGTGCCAGACCCACGGCCAGGATATCGATCACTACCAGATGGGCGAGCCGCGCTGAAATGGGTGTGTAGGGATCGGTATGGAAATGCAGGTCGATCGGAATCAGCACGGTCGCCAGTTCTGCCAGCGGCGTACCGCTGGGCGCGAGAATGACGACATCGGCACCGCAGGAGCGCGCCAGTTGCACGCTGCGCAGCAGGGCGATGCTGTTGCCGCGTTGCGAGATGGCGACTACCGCATCGCCTTTTTTCAGTAGCGATGCGGCGATGCTGTGGATGTGCGGATCGGCGTAGGCGACGGTCGGGATGCCGGAGCGAAAGAATTTGTGCTGCGCATCGGCGGCAATGATGCCGGAGGTGCCCTGGCCGTAAAACTCGATGCGATTGGCGCGCGCGAGCACCTGTAGCGCCTGCTCGATCGCATTGGCATCCAGGCTGTTGCGCAAGTCGAGCAGGGTGTTGATGGAGCGGCTGCAAATCTTGCTGACCAGATCGGTCGCCAGATCTTCCGGTGCCGGTGCTTCATCGGCACCCGGTGCGAGCGCCAGGCCCTGCGCAAGTTTCATCTTGAATGCATGCCAGCCGTCGAAACCGATGGCGCGGCAAAAACGCACCACGGTCGGTTCCGATACCTCGGCTTTTTTGGCCAGTGCCGTGATGTTCTCGGCGATTGCCAGCTCGGGCTGTTCCAATACGGCGAGCGCGACTTTTTTTTCCGATTTGGAAAGCAGGTCGTACTGGGTGCGTATCGAATCAAGCAGCATGCGTTTTTCCGTTGTTTATTGCGACTATTCCGGCAACGCTTCTTCGCGCCACTGCAAGCCGTCGCGTCCGATCAGGGCGCTGGCTGCAGCCGGGCCCCAGGTACCGGAGGTGTAGGGTATCGGCTCGTTGCCTTCCTGTTCCCAGTAGCGCAATACGGGCTCCACCCATTCCCATGCCGCTTCCAGTTCGTCGCTGCGCATGAACAGGGTCAGTTGGCCGCGTAACACATCCAGTAGCAGGCGTTCATAGGCATCCATGCGCGGCGCCTTGAAGGTTTCAGCGAAATCCAGTTCGAGTTCGACCGGCTTCAAACGCATGCCGTCGCCCGGTGTTTTTGCCATCAGGTTCAATTGCAGACCGTCGTCCGGTTGCAGACGGATCACCAGGCAGTTGGGCTGAAAGCTGCTATTCGATTGCGCAAAAATCGAGTGCGGAATTGCTTTGAAACGCACGACGATTTCGGCCAGCTGGTCGGCCATGCGTTTGCCGGTGCGCAGATAGAAAGGCACGCCGGCCCAGCGCCAGGTATCGATCTCGGCTTTGACGGCAACGAAGGTTTCGGTATTTGAATCCGGGTTGGCATTTTTTTCCTGCCGATAGGCCGGTACGGCCTTGCCTTCGACATGGCCGGCGCGATACTGGCCGCGTACGATATTCCTGGCCAGTGTGGTCGGCGTGAACGGCTTGAGCGAGCGCAAGACCTTGAGTTTTTCATCACGCACCGCATCGGCCGAGACGGACAGTGGCGGTTCCATTGCGACGATACACAGCAATTGCAGCAAATGATTTTGCAGCATGTCGCGCAGCGCACCGGAGGTTTCGTAATAACCCATGCGATTGCCGACGCCGATTTCCTCGGCAATCGTGATCTGCACGTCGGAAATCCATTCGCGCCGCCACAGGGGTTCAAACAGCACATTGCCGAAGCGCAGCGCGAGCAGATTCTGCACCGCTTCCTTGCCGAGATAATGGTCGATACGGAAAATCTGTGATTCCTTGAACACCTGGCCGACTTCCAGATTGATCTGCTTGGCGCTGGCGAGGTCACGGCCCAGCGGTTTTTCCAGCACGACGCGCGAATATTCGGTGGCCAGTCCGCGTGCCGACAGGTTGTGGCAAATCTTGGCAAACAGCGTGGGCGGCGTTGCCAGATAAAACACGCGCGTGATGCTGGCATCGCTGCGCAGTACGTCGCTGAGCGGCTGGTAGGTGGCGGCATCGGTGGCGTCCAGCGAGACGTAGCGTACGCGGGCGCAGAATTTGTCCCACGATGCCTGTGCGAATACTTTCTCGTTGATGTGCGGTCGTGCATTTTCGTTCAGCGACTGGACGAATTCGGCATCGTTCCAGTTTTGGCGGCCGATACAGATGATCTGTGCCGCAGCCGGCAAATCTCCTGCGCGGTCGCGTGCATACATTGCAGGGATCAGTTTGCGCATCGACAAATCGCCGCCGCCGCCAAACAGAACAAGATCAAAATCGGTAAGTGCCATGATTATTATGAGTTTATGTAGTTGAGGATGTGTTCATCGGAACATCATCACGGTAAATTGTTTTTTTGACCTGGTGATTACAGTGCCGCCCTGGCGCGTGCGATCAAGCCATTGGTCGAACTGTCATGCTGTGCCGGCCTGGCTTGCTCCGCCAGTTCCAGCGCGATGTTTTTTGCCAGCAGTTTGCCCAGTTCCACGCCCCATTGATCGAAACTGTTGATGCCCCAGATCACGCCTTGTACAAACACCTTGTGTTCATACAGGGCGATTAACGCACCAAGTGTGCCCGGGGTTAACGCATCCATCAAAATAGTGTTGCTGGGGCGGTTGCCGGGGAAGCTGCGGTGTGGAATCAATTTTTCAATTTCTTCAGTCGACAAACCTTGCGCCTGCATGTCGGCGCGTACTTCGTCCGCATTCTTGCCGCGCATGAAGGCTTCCGATTGGGCAAAGCAGTTTGCCAGCAATAGCAGTTGATGCGATTCCAGCGTATGCGATGGTTTCAGCGCGGCGATGAAATCGACCGCTGCCACATCGGTGCCCTGATGCAGCAACTGGAAGTAGGCATGCTGGCCATTGGTGCCTACATCCCCCCAGATGATGGGACAGGTAGCGACCTCGACTGTGGAGCCATCGACCTTGACGCGCTTGCCGTTACTTTCCATTTCCAGCTGCTGCAGGTAACCGGAAAACAGGCGCAGATCCTGGTGATACGGCGCGATGGAAATCGAAGTGCTGCCGATGAAATTACGATTCCAGATACCGAGCAGGGCCAGAATGACCGGCAGATTCTTTTCCAGCGGCGTTTGCTGGAAATGCTGGTCCATCGCATGCGCACCGGCGAGAAATTCCCGGAAGCGAACGATGCCGATGGAAATCACCAGCGCCAGGCCGATTGCAGACCAGACCGAATAACGTCCGCCTACCCAATCCCAGAACGGGAACATGTTTTCTGCCGCAATGCCGAATTCGGTGACCAGATCCAGTTGCGTCGAGACGGCAACAAAATGCTTGGGCAACTGGCTTGCGTCGGCGCTGCGCAGAAACCAGGTGCGCGCGGAGCGCGCATTCGTCATGGTTTCCGACGTACCGAAGGTTTTGGAAGCAACGATAAAGAGGGTGGTGGCAGGATCGATACGCGACAGCAAGGCATCGAGATCGTGACCATCTACATTGGAAACAAAATGCATGAGCAGGCGCGGATGACCGAACGAGCGCAGGGCCTGGCAAGTCATTTTCGGCCCGAGGTAGGAGCCGCCGATGCCGATGTTGACGATGTCGGTAATTTCGCGCCCATCGTAGCCGCGCCATTCGCCGGAACGAATGCGTTCGGAAAATACGCCCATCCGGTCAAGTACTGCGTGTATGTCGGGGACGATGTCGTGCCCATCGAGTTCCAGTTTGTCGCCGCGCGGTCTGCGCAAGGCCGTATGCAGTACGGCGCGATGTTCGGTGCGATTGATTTTTTCGCCGGCAAACATCGCGTCGCGTTGTGTTTCCACCTGTGCATCGCGCGCGAGTGCGCACAGCAGATGCATGGTCTTGTCGTTGACGATATTCTTCGAGTAGTCGAAAAACAGGCCTGCACCTTCAGTCGATAGTTTGGTAAAGCGGGCAGGGTCCTGGGCAAACAGATCGCGGACCTGCCAGTTTTTCGCTTCCGCGTGATGTTGTTGCAGCGCCTGAAAAGCAGCAGAGGCGGTCAGAGATGAAGTGCGCATGGGCAATATATGCGATAGAAGTTGGATTTAACTATACATCAAATTATGGTAATTTCACTACAAATATATTCCGTGCAGGCAAGGCGTTAAATCGGATGCGCAGTGCCGCGTATCTGCAGTCAGCCTGTTACGGATGCGCTTGAGAGATGAAAGTTCAATCTGCCAGGACGATTTGTCCGGTTTGCAGGATAATGGCGCAGAAGTGAATTTCCCGCGCAATTGCGTGTCCTATGCTTTCGTAGGAAAACCAAAAAAGATGCTTGGTTGGCACGATTTATTGTAGTAAAATTTCAAAACTGTTTTCAAGGATTTCATATGCCGCTCAATCCCGTCGTGTCTGCTGTCACCGAGCGGATCATAGAGCGCAGCCGCCCTTATCGCGCTGCTTACCTGAATCAATTATCGGAATCCATACAGCAAGGCGTACAGCGCAGCACCTTGTCCTGTACCAATCTCGCACACGGATTTGCGGCATTCCCGGCCAACGACAAACTGGTATTGAAGCAGCAGAAAAATCCTTCGATTGCCATCGTCTCGGCATACAACGACATGCTGTCGGCACATCAGCCGTATGAACGTTTTCCCCGCATCATCAAGGATGCGGTGCGCGCAGCGGGTGGGGTAGCGCAATTTGCCGGCGGCGTACCTGCGATGTGCGACGGCATTACGCAAGGGCAGCCGGGCATGGAACTGTCGCTGTTCTCACGCGATACGATCGCGATGTCGACCGCCATTGCGCTGTCGCACAATATGTTCGATGCGGCGGTCTTTCTTGGCATCTGCGACAAGATCGTGCCGGGTTTGCTGATCGGCGCCTTGCACTTCGGCCACCTGCCTGCGGTATTTATCCCGGGCGGGCCGATGACGACCGGCATGTCCAATTCCGAAAAATCCAGAATTCGCCAGCTCTATGCGCAGGGGAAAATCGATCGCGAGGCCTTGCTGGAAGCGGAGTCCAAGTCGTATCACGATGCCGGCACCTGTACTTTTTACGGCACGGCAAACAGCAACCAGATGTTGATGGAAGTGATGGGCCTGCATTTACCGGGTTCTGCATTCGTGACGCCGAACACGCCCTTGCGCGATGCCCTGACTGTGCGGGCCGCACAACGCGCAGTGGAGATCAGCGCACAAGGGCTGACCTTCACACCGGTCGGACGTCTGGTCGATGAAAAAACCATCGTCAATGCGATCGTGGCGCTGCTGACAACCGGCGGCTCGACCAATCATACGATCCATCTGATTGCAATCGCCAAGGCGGCCGGCATAGTGATCGACTGGAACGATTTCGATCAATTGTCGGCAGTCGTGCCGCTGCTGACGCGCATCTATCCGAACGGCGAAGCCGACGTCAATCATTTCCATGCTGCCGGCGGTACCGGTTTCGTGATCCGCGAATTGCTGGATGCAGGATTGCTGCATGACGATGTGACGACTATTCTTGGCGAAGGCTTGCGTGCACATTGCGCCGAACCTTTTCTCGATGGTGCACAGGCAGTGTGGAAGCCTGCGCCGGAAACCAGTGCAGATGAAAGCGTATTGCGTCCAGCCACACGTCCTTTTGCGCCGGATGGCGGCTTGCGCCTGCTGACCGGCAATCTCGGTCGTGCGGTCATTAAAATTTCTGCGGTCAAGCCCGAACATCACCGGGTCGAGGCGCCGGCTATCGTTTTCAAGTCGCAGGAAGAGTTCATGCACGCCTATCAGGATGGAAAACTGAATCAGGATTTCGTTGCGGTCGTGCGCTTTCAGGGGCCGAAGGCGAACGGCATGCCTGAATTGCATGCATTGACGCCTGCGCTCGGCAGTTTGCAGGATGCCGGTTTCCACGTCGCACTGGTGACGGACGGCCGCATGTCCGGCGCTTCCGGCAAGGTGCCGGCGGCCATTCACGTGTCGCCTGAAGTATTGGCCGGCGGTCCGCTGGGAAAGATACGCGATGGCGACATCATTCTTCTGGATGCCGAAGCAGGTGTTTTGCAGGCTTTGGTCGATGCGGCGGAATGGCAGCAACGGCCGCATGCATCGGTCGATCGTTCAGCGAACGTGGTGGGCATGGGGCGCGAGCTGTTTGCAATGTTCCGTTCCACGGTCAGCATTGCCGAAGAGGGTGCTGCCACGTTTGCCTTGCCGCGCCTGATTGTGCCGACCGATACCGAGGTCAATCTGCCGAAAGGCGATGCTGAACCGTTCAGCGACGAAGACACCCACGTTCAACAATCGATATGAACAGCACAGAATGAATAAGTCCATGACCCTGCTTGAAATCATGCGGTGCTCGCCGGTGATTCCGGTGATTGCAATTGACGATCTGTCGCATGCCGTGCCTTTGGCGCGCGCGCTGGTGGCAGGCGGCATCCGTGTACTGGAAGTCACCTTGCGGACACAACACGGCCTGGCCGCAATTCGTGCGATCGCGGAGCAGGTGCCGGAAGCGATACTCGGCGTCGGTACGCTCACGCGTCACGAAGACTTTGCCGCCGCACGCGATGCCGGTGCCATCTTCGGCGTTTCTCCCGGTTTGACGCAAGAGCTGATCGAAGGCGCGCGTGCCAGCGGTTTGCCTTTGCTGCCGGGCGTGATGACGCCATCTGAAGTGATGCGTGCACGCGAAGCCGGCTTCCGTCAGGTGAAGTTGTTTCCCGCCGTTCCTGCAGGTGG
>NZ_JBEBPO010000105.1:0-7617 GCF_040395855.1 Herminiimonas fonticola
TCTGAAAACACGGATATCTTCCCGCATTACAAATGCAGGTAAGTCATCCGGTAAAATAGCGCCTTAGACTTAATATCAACCATCAATCTCCCGCATACGCCATGACTCAAGATGAAATGAAACAAGCAGTTGCCCGTGCCGCAATCGACTATGTGGTGCCAGGCGAAATCATCGGCGTCGGTACCGGCTCCACCGCCAACTTCTTTATCGACGAGCTGGGCAAAATCAAGGATCGCATCAAGGGCGCAGTCGCTTCATCGGAAGCAACCGCGCAACGCCTGCAATCGCACGGCATTGCTGTGTTCGACCTGAACGAGATCGATGCGATGTCGGTATATATCGACGGCGCGGATGAAATCACTGCGCAAGGTGCAATGATCAAGGGCGGTGGCGCGGCATTGACGCGCGAAAAGATCGTTGCTTCGGTCGCCAAACAATTCGTCTGCATTGCCGATGGCTCGAAACTGGTGGATCTGCTGGGCAATTTCCCCTTGCCGGTGGAAGTGATTCCGATGGCGCAAGCAGTGGTGGCGCGCAAGCTGGCGGCACTGGGTGGCGAACCGCGTCTGCGCTTGAAGGATGGCAAGCCGCTGGTGACCGATAACGGCTGCTTCATCATCGATGTGCTGGGTTTGAAGATTCAAGACCCTGCCGAACTGGAAGCGCAGATCAACGATATCGTCGGCGTAGTAACCGTCGGCCTGTTTGCGCGGCGCGGTGCCGATATCGCTTTGCTCGGCACGGCAGAAGGCGTCAAGCGCCTGACGTTCTAGTCTGATTCTTGCAACACTGCTGCAGTTTCACCGCTGCAGCAGCAGTTCAAAATGCTGATGTGCAACCGGTTTGCTCATCAAGTATCCCTGGCCTTCGTTACAAGCACTTTTCAGTAGAAAACGGAATTGTTCTTCCGTTTCTATTCCTTCCGCCAATACCGTCAGATTCAGATTGTGCCCGAGTGAAATGATGGCCTTGACGATGGCGGCACTATCCTGATTGGTGGCGATGTCGCGTACGAAGGATTGATCGATTTTCAGGGTATCGACCGGGAAGCGCTTCAGGTAACTGAGGCTCGAATAGCCGGTGCCGAAATCGTCCAGCGAAATTTTTACGCCCAGTGCGCGCAGGCGGATCAGTAGCGCAAACGATTTTTCCACATCGCTTGCCATCACGCTTTCGGTGATTTCCAGTTCCAGGTATTGCGCTTCCATCCCGGTTTCCGCCAATACCTGTTGTACCCGCTCGACGATATCGCCACGCGCCAGTTGGCGCGGCGACAGATTGACCGAGATCGTGATGGGTGCGTAGCCTGCCAGTTGCCAGGCGCGATTTTGCCGGCAGGCGGTTTCCAATACCCATTCGCCGATGGGGATGATCAGCCCGGTTTCTTCTGCCAGCGGAATGAAGCTGCCCGGCGACACCATGCCTCCTGCACTGTTCCAGCGTACCAATGCTTCGGCACCGATGATATCGCCGGTTGCGAGATTGATTTTCGGCTGGTAGTGCAGCACGAATTCATGATTCGGAATCGCCTGACGCAGGCGATTGAGCAGCGCCAGCCTGTCGGTCACGGTATCGTTCATTTCCACAGCAAAATACTGGAAATTATTGCGTCCCAGTTCTTTCGCCTTGTACATCGCGGAGTCGGCATTCTTCAGCAGCGCCTCTACATCGCGCCCGTCATCCGGACACAAGGTTACGCCTATGCTGCAGGTGATGCGGAATTCCAGATCGTTCGCCATCCACGGCTGTGCGACTTCGTGCAATACGCGTTGCATGGTGTGCGTAATCGATTCTTCGCTGGGTTGGCTGGTGAGCAGCAAAACGAATTCATCGCCGCCCTGGCGCGCCACGGTATCGCTTTCGCGCAGGCAGGAAGTCAGGCGTTGCGCAGTGATTTTCAGCAGTTCATCGCCAACCTGATGGCCGAGACTGTCGTTGATGAATTTGAATTGATCCAGATCGAGGAAGGCGATGGCAGTCAGATTGCCGTAGCGTGCCGAATGCAGGACAGCCTGCTGCATGCGATCGTAAAGCAGGGTGCGATTGGGCAAGCCGGTCAGTGCGTCGTGCGTGGCCTGGAACTGGATTTCCGCTTCATGCAATTTGCGTTCGGTGATGGCTTCCACCGTCCCTTCAAAAAACAGCAACTCGCCCGTACTGTTATGCACGGCGCGCGCGTTTTCCGAGATCCAGATGATGTCGCCATTGCGTCTGTAGACGCGCGATTCAAAATTCGTGACAACGCCGTTTTGCGCCATCGTTTGCATGAATTCAATCCGGCGTTGCGGATTAACGTATACCTGGTGCTCGATATCGTGCAGGGTTGCAATCAGATCTTGCGGCGTATCGTAGCCATACATGCGCGCCAGTGCGGGGTTGACCGCCAGATAGCCATTACTGGGTGTCGATTGATAAATGCCTTCAATTGCATTTTCAAAAATGCTGCGATAGCGCCGTTCGGCTTCGCGCAATGCCTCGTCTGCCTGTTTGCGCTCGGTAATGTCCTGAATAAAACCTTCCAGCACATCCCACTTCTTGCTGTCGTGCATGGCGTTGGTGCCGCGTTCCCATACCCAGCGCACTTCACCGTCGGCGCGCACGATGCGGTATTCGATATCGAAACGCCGATTGCTGGTGATGGCTTGCATGACTGCCGTGCGCACGTATTCCCTGTCGTCTGGGTGCGTAATATCGTCGTAGGAAACACGGCTATTGAACAGGATGTCTTCTTCGGCGTAGCCGGTCAGTGCGAGACAGCCTTCGCTGACGAACTCCATGGTCCATTGCCGGTCCAGGCGGCAGCGGTAAACCATGCCTTCCAGGTTGGCCAGCAGCGTGCCCAGCAAGCGGGCCTGCAAGGTGGGGTCAGCAGGATGAGACGGCATCGTCAGCAGCATATTCGGGCATTGAAATGTGATCATATGAGTGCCATCAAGGGCACCGATTTGCTTCTGCATATTGCTGCAGAAGCAAATCGCGGGAAGCGAACGATTGCTTTCTACATAGCAATAACAATGCCATCGTTTAGCACAACGATGATCACCAAAATAGTGCGATTTTTTGCCGGAACGCGATGTGGAGAAAAGCAGGGCAGGGCTTGATGCGGCTGAGCGCGGGGAATGAAAAATGCTGGCGGCATGGAAAATTGAGCATGCCGCCAGATATTGCCTTAACGCGGTTTGTCGGCAATTTCCCGCGCCATGCGATCTTGCCTGTCGTAGAAATCCAGCGTGCCGATGTCGCCGCTGTTGCGTTGCCTGTGCGGCACCAGATGCTCGACGTCGCGCATCAGCTCGTCGTCGATTTCCATATCGTCTTCACTGCCCCAACTGGTATTCATGTGTCCTCCGTAAGGCCGTTATTTTACGATGCGCTTGCTCAAAGAGCCAGTTTTCGCTGCGCATTCAGCCGAGGGAATCCGGCACTTCGCCGCTGTTCGGCAGCTTGGCCACCAGCACGGAAAATTTCTCAATGACCGGCGCGTTTGCCAGCAGGGAGGCGGCAGCACTTCCGAGTGCCTTGGCGATTTCACCATCGAGATGCGCCTGACGGCCGGTCTCATCCGGGAATGCATCGAAGATACCGAAAGTTCTGGCATCCAGCTTGATGGCAAACCAGGCTGTCGTGGCCGGCTCGCCGAGTGCGAATGACAATTGCGCGCGCAGAAATTCTTCCAGTTCCTTTTCCTTGCCCGGTTTGGCTTCCAGGCGAACCTGCAATCCGACGTTAACCATAGTGCCTCCTGTCGATGACGATTGAGTACATATGCGACGTATCCCGCCCGGTGTTTGCTGCGGCATTAAATTGTAATCCTCATTGCCGCTTCATGTGTTGGCGCGGACTTGTCATTGTGGCCAGATGAAATCTGGGCGGTGCCGAGAAAGTGAACACACTCTGCAGACTATGACTTATCATCGTGGCCCGTTTCATTTTCAGAGGTTTTTTCATGGCAAACGCATGCGGCGTCGATTTCGGGACGTCGAATTCGACCGTTGGCTGGAGTCGCCCCGGCACTTCGCCCCTGTTGCAACTTGAAGATGGCAAAGTGACATTGCCATCCGTGATCTTCTTCAATGCTGATGAAGAGCAGGTGTATTACGGCCGCGCCGCACTGGCTAATTATCTGCAGGGCTATGAAGGCCGGCTGATGCGCTCGCTGAAGAGCCTGCTCGGCACCAGCCTGATCGACGACCAGACCGAGGTGATGGGCAAGGCATTGCCATTCCGTACCTTGCTGACGCAATTCATCGCTGAATTGAAGCGCAGGGCCGAGACTGCGGCCGGGCGTGAATTCACCAGTGTGGTGCTGGGGCGTCCGGTGTTTTTCGTCGACGGCAATGAAGAGGCGGATATTCTGGCCGAAGATACCTTGTACGAAATCGCGCAATCGGTAGGCTTCAAGGAGATTGATTTTCAATACGAGCCGATCGCTGCCGCTTTCGATTACGAGTCGCAGATAGACCGTGAAGAACTGGTATTGATCGCCGATATCGGCGGCGGCACTTCGGATTTTTCGCTGGTGCGGCTGGCGCCGGAACGCGCAAAAAAAGCAGATAGACGCGACGATATCCTGGCGACCGGCGGCGTACACATAGGCGGTACCGATTTCGATAAGTATCTGAGCCTGACCAGCATCATGCCGCTGATGGGACTGGGCAGCCGCCTGAACAACAATAATGAAGTGCCATCCAGCTATTACTTCAACCTGGCGACCTGGCACACGATCAATCTGGCATACACGCAAAAAACCTGGTTGCAGATCAAGGACATCTATCGCGATGCAATGGAAAAGGACAAGCTGGATACCTTGCTGCAGCTGATTGAACATCGCTCCGGTCACTGGCTGGCGCTGAAGGCGGAAGAAGGCAAAATAGCGCTGTCCGCAGAGCTGGAAACGCAACTGGTGCTGGACAGGCTGGCGCCGGCTCACACACTGACCTTGCGGCGCGACGAATTTGACGACGCGATACATAAAATGGTGGCGACTGTGGGAAGTACGGTAGCCAATCTATTGCGCGATGCCGGCATTGCTGCCGATCAGGTGGATACGGTGGTGTTCACCGGCGGTTCCAGCGGCGTCCATTTGCTGCGCGAAAAAATCGGCTCGTTGTTGCCGAATGCACGCCGTGTCGAAGGCGATCTGTTCGGCAGCATAGGCGCCGGCCTGGCGCTGGATGCAGTCAGAAAATTTGGTTGAAAAGTCCAGCCATGCCCGGCATGAAGGCATGGCTGGCATCAGGTATTTTAAAATGGTATAAACAATTTGCGCATTAATGCGCAATTTTTTTATACGCACTGAAATACAAGCCTGGATATTGATGGCGCAGGAACAAACTGCTGCATACCGGATTGTCATGACAGCGTAATAATGCAGGTTTATGGTCACGAGCTTTTCACGTGGACTATCAGCTCTCCGGCGATGTGCCGTGCATGAAACAGGCAGGTGTTTGAGGAGACAGGATGTTTGCTGCAGTAGATTTGGGTTCCAATAGTTTCAGGCTGCATATCGGGCGGCATGACGGTGAAGTCATGCGCATCGTCAAGAGCGCACGCGATCCGGTGAGGTTGGGAGCCGGTCTGGACAGCAAGGGGAATCTGACCGCGGCGGCCATGGAAGACGCGCTCGCATCACTGACGCGTTTCAATGCGATTTTAAGCAGCTACCCCTTGAATGCCGTGCGCGTGGTTGCCACCAATACGATGCGTATTGCAAAAAACGCTGCCGCATTTTTGCCGGCCGCAGAGGCTGCAATCGGTTATCCGATCGAAATTATTTCCGGTGAAGAAGAAGGCCGCCTGATTTACATGGGCGTTGCCAGCAACTTGCCATCGGCGAGCGAGCGTCGGCTGGTGCTGGATATCGGCGGCGGCTCTACCGAACTGATCCTGGGCAAGGGACAGGAAATCGAACAGGTTGAATCATTCAGCATAGGCACGGTGCCACAAACCATGTCGTTTTTTCCCGATGGGCATATAGACGCAACGACGTTCGATGCTGCCGTGCTGTCGGCGCGTTCGCGTTTTGAAGATGCCGCTCCCATCTACACATCCGAACGCTGGTCTGCCGCCTATGGTTCGTCCGGTACGATACGGGCGATCGCCGATGCCATCAGCAAGAATGGCCTTGGCGATGGCGCCTTGTCTCTCAAGAGCATGGAGGCGCTCAAGCGCCGCCTGATCCAGTTCGGTCATGCAGGAAAAATCGATTTGATCGGGATGAAATCCGATCGCGCCACCAGCATGGCTGGCGGCCTGGCAATTCTGATTGCCGTCATGCAGGAACTCGGCATCCGGTCCATGAAACCGGTTGATGCGGGCTTGCGCATGGGTGTGCTGTGGGATTTGCAACTGCGCGCAACCAAACGCGATCGCCGCGAACAATCAGTGCGTGATTTCCGGCAGCGTTTTCATGCTGATGAGGCACGCGCCGATCGTGTTGCGCAAACGGCCAGCGCCATGTTTGCCTTGCTCAAGCCGGCAGAAGATCACTACGTCAAGCTGCTGAACTGGGCCGCGCTGTTGCATGAAATCGGCCTGGTCATATCGCATAGCAGTTATCACAAGCATGCCGCTTACATGATTGAAAACGCAGACCTGTCCGGCTTCACAACGCGCGAGCAGCGTGCGATGAGTTCCCTGGTATTGGCACAGAAGGGTAACTTGCGCAAAGTCGGCGATGCCTTGCATGATGCCGATTTTGCCAAGGCGGTGCTGGCCTTGCGGCTGGCCGTGATGTTCCTGCATGCGCGCATCGATATCGAGATGGAAGAAGTGCGGCTGAAGATGAAGAACCGCATCGAACTCGAATGTCGCAAGGAATGGGTGAGAGTGCACCCGACGCTGGCTTACTGGATGGAAAAGGAAAAAGAAGCCTGGAGCGAAGTGGGCATCGATTTTTCGATCAGGCTGCATGGATGAGCCATGCATGTTTACACCAAGGCTGACATGGAACCATTTGCCCGATACGTTTTCTGAGTAGGCGCAGCGCTTACATGCGGCGGGGCCGCTTCTATATCCTGTTCACCTGTTTCTGGAGTTTGTCTTGTTCAATAGCATCGTCGATATCGTGTCGCAAAGCGGCTATCTGGGTATTTTTCTGCTGATGCTGGCGGAAAATGTGTTTCCGCCGATTCCATCCGAACTGATCATGCCGCTGGCCGGCTTCGTTTCCGCACGCGGCGAATTGAATATCGTGCTGGTCATACTGGCCGGTACCGCCGGTTCGGTCGTGGGCGCCTTGCCCTGGTATTACGCCGGTGCGATATTCGGCCAGCATAGACTCAAGCGTATTGCCAACAAACATGGCCGCTGGATGACGTTGTCGTCGCAGGACATCGATGTTGCTTCCACATGGTTTGCACGGCATGGTGCGGCGGCGGTATTTTTCGGTCGCCTGATCCCGGCGATACGCACGCTGATCTCGGTGCCGGCCGGTATTGTGCGCATGCCGATGTTGCCGTTTCTGGCGTATTCGACTATCGGTTCGCTGATCTGGACTGCCTTGCTGGCGGTGACAGGTTACCTGCTGCAATCGCAGTACGAAGAGGTCGAGCACTATATGGATCCGGTTTCAAAAGGCGTACTGCTGCTGGTGATTGCCGTCTACGTTTATCGCTT
>NZ_JBEBPO010000106.1:0-7522 GCF_040395855.1 Herminiimonas fonticola
CCGGCAGTGGCAAGATCATTATTAATTCCGGTGGCTCCGTTGTTGCGCATAACAGCACTGTAACCAAAAGAGATTCCACCACATCGCCACCGCCTTCAGCCGACATCTGTACCATCGCCCCGAACTCAGCGCTGTGCCAAGTACTTTCACCGCCAAACGCAAATGAGCCTGTGAAGCCTGTGTCGCAAATAATTAATTCAACAGTTAACATAATCAATGCAGCGACCAATAACGTGAACCCTGGTTCACCTCCGGCATTTGTTGCATCGCCGCCTTCTAGTACCGGAAGCACGAGCAGTAGTTCTTCGAGTGGAACGACAGGTTCAACAGGGTCTGCAGCAACAACATCGGCAGCCGATGATGGAAAAGCCGCAGACACCAAGAAAGACGATAAAAAATCCGACACTAAAGAAGTCGCATCAAATGACAAGAGTGGAACAAAAAATGAACCAGCTAAAAAAATGTACTGTAATTAAGTCGCTGCTGTTGCTGGCGTCGATGTGCGTCGCAGCACTTGCTTATGCTGCTCCTGCTGTCGGTACCGTCACGCATTTGAGCGGCCCATTGTTGGCGAAGAAAGCGGATGGCAAGATTCGTGTTCTGGGAGCCCAGTCTGCAGTTGAGGTCGGCGATACGCTGTCCACACAAAAGAAAGGCTATGCGCAAATCAGGTTCAGTGATGACAGCCTGCTCATCTTGCAACCGGACACGACCTTGACGGTCGACAAATTTTCATACGATGCGGCCAAGCCTGCAGCTGATCGCATCACCTTCACGCTGATCCGCGGCGGTGTGCGATCGAATGCCGGTTTGCTGGGCAAGCGCAGCAAGGATCGTGTGGTGTTGAATACGCCTGCTGCAAACATCGACATGCAGGACGCCAG
Organism: Herminiimonas fonticola; assembly: GCF_040395855.1. Classification (GTDB taxonomy): domain Bacteria; phylum Pseudomonadota; class Gammaproteobacteria; order Burkholderiales; family Burkholderiaceae_D; genus Oxalicibacterium; species Oxalicibacterium fonticola_A. Next base: position 885 of record NZ_JBEBPO010000106.1, read on the forward strand.
CGTCATCGTGCAATATTACGAACAAAGTGCAGAAGCATTGGCTGCGCGCAGAGCTTATCTGTTGGCGAGCACGGCGGTGCTTGATGTGTCGATGATGACAACACGCAGCGATGCTCCGGTTGTAGCGGCAATCCGGCCATTGATGTTGGCGCAACTTACGCTTCCTTCACCGACTAGTGCCCGGGCACCTGGTTTGTATGTGCAGGTGCTAGACGGCCTGATTCATGTGACGAACCCATCCGGCACCTCGAATTTTGCTGCCGGGCAGTTCGGTTTTACGCCAAGTTTCAGGCAGCCACCTGTCGTCTTGCCGGTAAATCCAGGTATACCGTTCACGCCACCACCTGTATTCACCCAGTCCACTGGCCCCAGTACCTCTACGGGCCCGGCCAAACCGAATACGGTCGATTGCGAAGTGCGATAAATGTCGCATTGCGGCAATGCAGCGGATGTATGCAATCTCATCCAAATGGGAATATGAAATTGGTCGTAAAGCGACGTAAAATATCCGCATTCATTTCATGAACAAGGATGTACGATGAAACCGATTCCAGTGGATCAGATACAGATCGTCTGGTACCAGGATTCCATTTCCGGCGAAACAATGTCGTCCGGCGTTGGCGGGAAGACAGTTAACTTCTGGGTGCATATGGAATACTTCCCGCGAGAAGTAACGGAGGCGTATCTGATGGATGAGGGCGAGCCACGACCGCATCCGAAGGATGGCTGGTCGTATGCGCGGGGAATGTTGCGTTAAGATCAGACGTCAAGTGCCCCGTTTGCAGAGGCGCTTGAAAAATATTTGCCTGCCTCGCGATGGCAGATTTTCATGCAGGAAAATTCTGTAATTTATTTCGGGAACATGTCGAACGCTTCGCCGACTTTCAGCGCGACCAGATCGTATAGCGAATGACGTGGCTCAGGGCCGGATCGCTCGAAACCTTCTATCGTATCCGGCTCGACGCCTTCGGGTGGCGGTACAAACTGCATCCAGTCTTCATAGCCCGGATGATCCTTCAGGTTGCGATTGAGTTCATCCAGAAACTCTTGCGTGCTCAGTCTTTTTCCAGCCATGATGACCTCCTCGAAGAATGATTCATCTTAGCACGATGGCATAATCAATTTAAGTGCTGCTGCGCCATGAAGTTCGATAATTCCTGCGATGTCGGCTATGAAGCTGCGTAGTGGCATCGCGTCTTTTCATCGCAGGAATTCATTCCTGTCTTAGCGCTTATATACGCCGCAACCGATGATCAGATCCTGATATCTGTCGAGATACATGGACTTGGCTTCCACCTGTTTGGATATCGGGTTGAGGAACATGTAGTCTTGCCAGCCTTTGCCGCTGTTCTGAATGATGGCGACGCGTTCCCGAATGTACAGGTTGCCGGCACCGTCCTTGGCATCGATCATGTCCTTGCCGGCATTGCCCGGATTGGCGCCGTGTGCGAGATTGCGGCCGCTCATGTCGTAGACCACAACGTACAGATCGCGATCGCAGAACTGGCCGAGCTTGTTGTTGATTTCGGCGCAGGCTGCGTCCTTGCCGTTCTCGCGCATTGCTTCGATAGCCTTCATGACCATCTCTTGCGCTTCGTCGGTCGAGCCGTGGCTGCTGTTCTTGATCGTGAAGATGCTGACTACATTGCTCAATTCCGTGGTCTGATTTTGCAATGACTCTGCCGAAGCAGCGGCTTCTTCAACCAGTGCGGCATTTTGCTGGGTGACCTGATCCATCTGTGCAATGGCCTGATTGACTTGCTCGATGCCTATGCTTTGTTCGCGGCTGGCCGAACTGATCTCGCCCATGATGTTATCCACGCGCTGGATGCTGCTGACGACTTCATCCATCGTGGTGCCGGCGTGTGCCACCAGCTTGCTGCCGCTTTGTACTTTGCTGACTGAATCTTCGATCAGCGTCTTGATTTCACGTGCTGCAGCCGAACTGCGTTGCGCCAAGTTGCGTACTTCGCTGGCAACCACTGCAAAGCCGCGACCCTGTTCGCCTGCGCGTGCGGCTTCCACTGCTGCATTCAGTGCCAGGATATTGGTCTGGAAGGCGATACCGTCGATGACGCTGATGATGTCGGCGATTTTCTTCGACGATTGATTGATCGAATCCATCGTGTTGACGACTTCTGCCACTACGCTGCCGCCCTTGATGGCGACTTCGGCTGCGGTGTGCGCCAGAGCATTGGCCTGCTCGGCGTTGGCAGCATTTTCCTTGACGGTCGAGGTCATCTCTTCCATCGCGGATGCAGTTTGCTCCAGCGAGCTGGCTTGCTGTTCGGTGCGGGCAGACAAGTCCAGATTGCCGGCGGCGATTTCCTTGGTTTCGGTCGCCAGCGTTTCAGTGCCGTGACGGATATTCCACACGACGTTGGCAAGCCCCTGGCCTATGCTGTTGATGGCGCGTAGCAAGAGTCCGATCTCATCCGTGCGTTTGGTTTCCAGCCGGCTGGTCAGATCGCCGGTAGCAAGCTGGCGCGCCAGCTGCGTGGCTTGCGCAAGCGGGCCGGTGACGGTCTTGCGTATGCCGGCGTACAGACAGGCGGTCAGAATCAGCAAGGCGAGGCATGCGGCGCCTGCATAAAAATTACGCAGCGCCGTTGCTTCATGGATGAATTCATCGACGTAAGTGTCGCCGACAACAACCCATTTTTTGTCTTGCAGATAAATGAATGTCGCCAGGCGCTCGGGAGAACCGGCATCGGCGGGTGAGCGGTAATGAATTGCGCCCTCTTTTTTGTTCAGGATTTCCTTGATGAATTCACGGCCGTCGGTCGCCTTGTCTGCCAGGACGTTTTGTCCTTCCCTTTTTGCCGCAATGATCAGCTTGCCGTAATCCGGGCCGGCTGCAGCATCGAGCACATAGTAGCCACCGGTCTTGCCGACCTTGAGCGACAGCAGAGTGCTCTTGACCAATGCGGCGTCGCTGCTCATGCCCAGAACGAGCCTGCTCCTGGCCGCAACTTCTTCGGTTGCACGTTGTTCCAGCATGGCGCTGGTCGCCTGTCCGGTTGTCCATACAAAAATGCCGAAGACAATGGCAATCAATACAAAAGAGATGGTGGCAAGTTTTGCACCGACACCAAGTTTGGCTAGCTTACGTATGACCTTATTCATCGCTTACTTCCATTCATTGCTTTTGGTTGCACCCAGATTGCCGTGTGGCGATCATTCCCTATAGAAACATCATAACTGCATAAATGATGATTCCTGTCAGATTGGCGTTTGAACCAAAGTGAATTGTTGTGCATTGGCACCATGCAGGTGCGTCAAGTCTCAAGGCAAAATGAGTGAGATGGTTACAATCTGGTAATCCTGATCATTGGATAAAATGACCAGTCTGCAGCCGACTCTTTTTTATGTCCCTGTATTTTGTATCGGCACAATTCTTGAAAACAATAGCCATGCGGCCCAAGTCGCATGCCGGCTCGATCAACGCGTTTTCTTTCCGGACCCCTCATGCCCCCTATCGTAAATAGCCTGCTGGAAAACGATCTTTACAAATTCACCATGTGGCAGGCCTTGCTGCATAGCCATCCCGAGGCGCAGACGGAATATGAATTTGTTTGCCGCAATGCACCATCGTATCCGCTGAGCGAACTCAAGGCCGATGTGGAGCGTGAGCTGGATCATCTTTGTACGCTGGCATTTGGCGATGAAGAGTTGCTTTATCTGCGCAGCCTGCGGTTCATGAAAAGCGATTTCGTGGATTTCCTCACAGTTTTTCGCTTCCAGCGCAAATTCATTACGGTAGTGACAGATGGCCCGACGTTGCGCATACGCGCGATCGGGCCGCAAGTGCACGTAATGGGTTTCGAGATCTTCGTGCTGTATATCGTCAATGAGCTTTACTTCCGCCGTTTCGACCAGCAAGTTGCGCTAGTGGAAGCGCGGCGACGTCTGCAGGAAAAAATTTATCTGTTGCAAAATTTCGGCAAGGAAGCTGCCAGAAAAAATCCGTTTGAATTTTTCGACTTTGGTTTGCGTCGCCGTTTCTCTGCGGCCTGGCATGAAGAAGTGCTGGTTACGCTGGCAAGAGAAGTGCCACAGTATTTCACCGGAACCTCGAATGTGTATCTGGCAAAGAAATACGGTTTGACGCCTATCGGCACGATGGCGCATGAATATTTACAGGCCTATCAATCGTTCGGCGTACGTCTGCGCGATTTTCAAAAAGCGGCGCTGGAGGATTGGGTGCAGGAATATCGCGGCGATCTGGGTATTGCATTGACCGACGTGGTGGGGATGGATGCTTTCCTGACCGATTTCGATTTGTACTTTGCCAAACTGTTCGATGGCTTGCGGCACGATTCCGGTGATCCGGTCGAATGGGGAGAAAAAGCGCTGGCGCATTACGCCCGCCTGCGTATCGATGCGAGCAGCAAGCGGCTGGTGTTTTCCGATGCACTGGATCTGCCGCGTGCTTTGTCGCTGTATCGACACTTTGCGGACCGCGCGCTGACGGGCTTTGGAATCGGCACGAATCTATCCAACGATACCGGTATCCCGGCACTGAACATCGTGATGAAGCTGATGGCGTGTAACGGACAATCCGTCGCCAAGCTGTCCGATTCTGCAGGCAAGACCTTGTGCAGGGATGAGACTTTCCTGGCCTACCTGCGCCAGGTTTTTCATCATCCTGTGCTCAAGTAATCGTCAGAACTTGTAACCCAGCGAGAGGAAGGTTACATAAGGATCGAGAGTCAGGTTGGTCGTGTGCCGGGAGATGACAGTGCCGGCGGCGTTACGCCCGATAATTTCAGCGTCGGTATCGAGCGGAATATAGGCAACCGAGAAACCTAGCGACCATTTGGCATCAATGTTGTAGGTCAGGCCGATATTGTAGACAGGGGACCAGGATGAGCTGAGGTTGGCGGTTGCTGTGCCAGTTACACCGCCATTGTATGGAGCAGTAACAGCCCTTTGCAACGACGGAGACAAATTAATGCCGCTATACCAGACGCGTGTGCCGCCCAAGCCTACGAAAGGGCGTAGCTTCGAAGTTTTATCGCCGAAGTACCATTTCGCAATGACAGCAGGGCTCCATTGTTTGGCAGTGCCGATCTCGCCCAAGCCAGCCAACGAGCCACCACCGTCAAGATGAAATTTCGGTGGAATTCCCAAATCTGCAGTAAGCGCAAAGTTGTCTGTGAAAAAGTGGGTGAACGCAATGCCCAGCGTATCCGCATTGCCGACGGAAGCGCTACTGCCGGCAATCGGCGCAGGTGCTGGTGAAGTGCGCATGAGTGTCTGACTGGAATCATCCGTATATAAATGAAACCAGCCGACGTTGACGATGCTGTCGCCAGCGCTTTGTGCTGCAGCAGGCAAAGAAAAAGCCGCGGCTAATGAAAGGGCGGCAACTTTTGACAATACACGGAAAGGCAAAGGCGTTTTCATATAACTAGTCTCCTTTTATGGGCCAACCTATACATCACCTCTTGCAACGATGCAGTCTTGTAGTTAACAACCTATATAACGCAGATATTTTTCACGTTCGGGTTGCCACGTGTTTTGAAATAATAGCCTGATTTTTTGAACTTGCATGTGATGTATTACACAGATTGGTTTGTACGCAACATGTTTGGATATTGCGTGTTCACCAAACAGAATCAAATGTATATTGGGATAGGAATCCTGCTCGTCAGCGTCGTGTTTTTTTGATATGGCGATAAATCTTGTCTTGAAAATAAAAAATACCGTCTATAGACGGTATTTTTTATGGTGCATGATGATTTGCTTTATCCTCTCGCCTATAGATGCCTTGCGCATCAACCGCATTTGATAAAGCCCCTCATGAACAAGATAGAAGCAATCAAGCTGGTCAATCAAGACCTGCACGCCAACCTGCTTACCGAGCGCAACACGATTTTTTCCACGGTTGTACCTTATGCTGGCGATGAAGGCTGGTGGTTAAATATTCCGCTGTCCGGCTTTCGCCAGGAGCAGCATTTTTTGCTTTGTAGTGAAAGAGCCAAGGTCATCCGTCACATCAGGATCAAGGCCAATACCATTTTGAGTCCTGCGACCAGGTTCCGCAGCAAGGATCAGATGGCGGATGTCTTTATCTCGGCGAAGAATGCAAAGCGGCTGGTCGATACCTTGCCGGGCGGCAGCAAGTTCAGTTTCGACAAATATGTATTCGGTGAATACAGTTTTTGAAAAACACACAACCCAATAAAAAAGCCGCATCGCTGCGGCTTTTTTATTTATACGATCAAAGGTTTATGCAGGAACCGTTTCACCTTTGACTGCAACTACTTCTTCATCAGTATCCGAACTGCGGATCAGATGATCGAAGGCGCTCAACGCTGCTTTCGAGCCTTCGCCGACTGCGATCACGATCTGCTTGAACGGCACGGTCGTGACGTCACCTGCAGCAAATACGCCTGGCACCGAAGTCTGGCCACGTGCATCGACTTCGATCTCGCCGTGGCGCGACAAGGCAAGCGTGCCTTTCAGCCATTCGGTATTTGGTACCAGGCCGATCTGGATGAAGACGCCTTCCAGTTCGACTGACTTCACTTCTTCGGACTTGCGATCCTTGTAGACCAGACCGTTGACGCGTTTGCCATCGCCGGTAATTTCCGTCGTTTGCGCCGACGTGATCACGGTGACGTTGGCCAGGC
>NZ_JBEBPO010000107.1:0-7371 GCF_040395855.1 Herminiimonas fonticola
ACGATTTGTCGAAACAAGCTGTTGCGTACCGTCAGGTTTCCCTGCTGTTGCGCCGCCCACCAGGCCGCGAAGCGTTCCCTGGCGACGTGTTCTATCTCCACAGCCGCTTGCTCGAACGTGCAGCACGCGTTAACGCCGATTACGTCGAAGCGTTCACCAAAGGTGAAGTTAAAGGCAAAACCGGTTCGTTGACAGCATTGCCTATCATCGAAACACAAGCAGGCGACGTTTCCGCATTCGTTCCAACCAACGTAATTTCGATTACCGACGGTCAGATCTTCCTGGAAACATCGTTGTTCAACGCTGGTGTACGTCCTGCGATTAACGCTGGTATCTCGGTATCGCGCGTTGGTGGTGCAGCACAGACCAAAGTCATCAAGGGCCTGTCCGGCGGTATTCGTACCGATCTGGCGCAGTACCGTGAATTGGCAGCGTTTGCCCAGTTCGCTTCGGACCTGGATGCATCGACCCGCAAGCAACTCGATCGCGGTGCACGTGTAACCGAATTGTTGAAACAAGCTCAGTACTCACCATTGTCGACTTCGCTGATGGCGGTTTCGCTGTTCGCGGTCAACAAAGGCTACTTCGATGACCTCGAAGTTAAACGTGTACTCGCGTTTGAATCGGGTCTGCACGGTTTCATGAAATCCAGCCACGCAGCATTGCTGCAAAAAATCGAAGACACCAAGAAGCTCGAGAAAGACGACGAAGCTGTATTGGCTGCTGCGATTGCTGATTTCAAAAAATCGTTCTGATTTCGGGGCTATAAGGAGTAATAACTCATGGCTTCAGGCAAAGAGATACGTGGCAAGATCAAGAGCGTAGAAAATACGAAGAAGATCACCAAGGCGATGGAAATGGTCGCTGCATCCAAAATGCGCAAGGCGCAGGACCGGATGCATGCGGCTCGCCCATACAGCGACAAGATTCGTAATATCGCTGCCAATTTGTCGCAAGCCAATCCTGAGTACACACACCCGTTTCTGGTGAAGTCGGATGTGTCGAAAACGGTGGGCTTCATCATTGTGACGACGGATAAGGGTTTGTGCGGCGGTATGAACACAAACTCCCTGCGTATCGTGACGACCAAGTTGCGCGAGCTGGAAGCGCAAGGCAGGAAGGTCGAAACCGTCGCAATCGGCAATAAAGGTTTGGGTTTCCTGAATCGTATCGGCGCGCGTGTCGTGTCGCATGCGGTGCAAATCGGCGACACCCCGCATCTGGACAAGCTGATCGGTCCGGTCAAGGTGATGCTCGATGCGTATCAGGACGGCAAGCTGGACGCGGTATACATCGTGTACACCAAGTTCATCAACACGATGAAGCAAGAGCCGATGATGGAGCAGTTGCTGCCATTGGCCGCTGATGCGTTGAAGGCAGATGCAGATTCGCTGGCATGGGATTACATCTACGAGCCGGATGCGCAAACCGTGATTGATGAATTGTTGATCCGTTATGTTGAAGCGCTGATTTTCCAGGCAGTAGCGGAAAACCTCGCGTCCGAACAATCGGCTCGCATGGTGGCGATGAAATCGGCAAGCGACAATGCAGGTAGCGTGATTGGTGAACTGAAGCTGGTCTATAACAAGACGCGTCAGGCTGCGATTACGAAAGAACTTTCCGAAATCGTCGCCGGTGCGGCTGCGGTTTAATTCGATTGCGGAGCAGCGCAAGCTGCCCTCAACAACCAGATTTTAATTTTATATATTGAAGGAACGAAAATGGCTGATGGCAAAATCGTTCAGTGTATCGGCGCGGTGGTGGACGTTGAATTTCCCCGCAATGCGATGCCTAAGATTTACGATGCCTTGAAGATGGCAGGCTCCGAGCTGACGCTGGAAGTTCAGCAACAGTTGGGTGACGGTATTGTTCGTACCATTGCACTCGGTACATCCGACGGTTTGCGTCGCGGCATGATCATTCAAAACACCGGCAATCCAATCACGGTACCAGTTGGTACGGCTACTCTTGGCCGCATCATGGACGTGTTGGGCAACCCAATCGACGAATGCGGTCCTGTGAGCCACGAGCGTACAGCATCGATTCACCGCAAAGCGCCAGCGTACGACGAATTGTCGCCATCGCAGGATTTGCTGGAAACAGGCATCAAGGTTATTGACCTGGTTTGCCCGTTCGCAAAAGGCGGTAAGGTCGGTCTGTTCGGTGGTGCTGGCGTCGGTAAGACAGTCAACATGATGGAACTGATTAACAACATCGCTAAAGCACACAGCGGCTTGTCCGTGTTTGCCGGTGTTGGTGAACGTACTCGTGAAGGTAATGACTTCTACCACGAGATGGCTGACGCTAAAGTGGTTGATCTGGAAAATCCGGCCAACTCGAAAGTAGCGATGGTCTACGGTCAGATGAATGAACCACCAGGTAACCGTCTGCGCGTTGCGTTGACCGGTTTGACGATGGCTGAAGCATTCCGTGACGAAGGTAAAGACGTGTTGTTCTTCGTCGATAACATCTATCGTTTCACGCTGGCTGGTACCGAAGTATCCGCTTTGCTGGGTCGTATGCCTTCGGCTGTGGGTTATCAACCTACGCTGGCTGAAGAAATGGGCCGTCTGCAAGAACGTATTACCTCGACAAAAACCGGTTCGATCACATCGATCCAGGCCGTCTACGTTCCAGCGGATGATTTGACCGATCCATCGCCAGCAACAACATTTGCTCACTTGGATTCCACCGTTGTTCTGTCGCGTGACATCGCATCGCTTGGTATTTATCCAGCGGTTGATCCACTCGATTCGACCTCGCGTCAATTGGATCCACTCGTCGTTGGTCAAGATCACTACGACACAGCGCGCGCTGTTCAAGGTACCTTGCAGCGCTACAAGGAATTGCGCGACATTATCGCGATTCTGGGTATGGACGAGTTGGCACCGGAAGACAAACTGCTGGTCGCACGTGCACGTAAGATGCAACGTTTCCTGTCGCAACCGTTCCACGTTGCTGAAGTATTTACCGGTGCACCAGGTAAATACGTTTCGCTCAAAGATACGATCAATGGTTTCAAAATGATCGCATCCGGCGAACTCGATCACCTGCCAGAACAAGCGTTCTACATGGTAGGCACCATCGAAGAAGCAATCGAAAAAGCGAAAAAACTCAACTAATCATTGAGCAGCTTGCGCGGTGCAGCTTCAACGCTGCATGCGCAAGCAAACGTTTTCCGGTCTTTGGACGAAGAAATAAGGTTCTAACATGGCACACACAATGCGCGTAGAGGTAGTCTCCGCCGAAGAAGAAATCTTCTCCGGCGAAGCAGAGTTTGTCGCGCTGCCGGGCGAATCAGGCGAACTCGGCATCTTGCCGGGCCACACGCCACTGATCACACGCATCCGACCAGGTGCGGTTCGCATCAAGGTTGCCGGCCAGGCTGAAGACGAATTCGTCTTTGTAGCAGGCGGTATTCTGGAAGTGCAGCCACACGGCGTGACGGTTCTGGCCGACACCGCAATTCGCGGTGCCGATCTGGATGAAGCCAAGGCAGCAGAAGCGAAACGATTGGCCGAAGAAGCACTGGTCAATAAAGAATCGAAAATCGACTACGCACAAGCACAGGCCGAATTGGCCACCGCGATTGCACAGTTGGCGGCGATTCAACGGTTGCGTCAAAAACGCTAATCGGCAATTCCCGCATACAATGAAGGGCAGCTTAGGCTGCCCTTCTTGTTTTTGGAAAAGAAATCATGAATCAGAATCCGCAAACCATCATCAAGTTGCTGGCCGAATCCCGCGTTATCGCCGTAGTCGGTTTGTCCCCCAAGTCGGATAGGCCCAGCCACGGGGTTGCCGCCTACCTGCAACGGCATGGCTACCGGATTATTCCAGTCAACCCTGTGTGTGCAGGCACTCACATTCTCGGTGAACATTGCTATGCAACGTTAACGTTGGCAGCTGCGGCCCTGGCGGAACAACAAACGCGGATAGATATGGTGGATATTTTCCGCAAATCCGAACTGGTTGGGCCCATCGTCGATGAGGCGATTGCGATCCGTGCCCGAGGTGTCTGGTTGCAAATCGGCGTCATCAATGAAGCTGCAACCGACAAGGCGCGTGCTGCCGGCCTGGATGTTGTGGCAGACCGTTGTACAAAAATCGATCATGCCATCTGGCATGCCGAACAAAGCGAGGCGAGATAAATATGGCGAGCGTCCAGCAATTATTCCGTGCAGGTAAAAAGCAGAAGGTGCTTGATGCGGGCGCTGGCGAGAAGCCGCTTTCCAGCGGCGACAAGGCGCAGGATAAATTGCAGGTAGAACAGCTAGCACAGCAGATCGCTGACTTGCAGGAAATTTTGTACGCCCAACGCAAGCACAAGATACTGATTGTGTTGCAAGGCATGGATACTTCCGGCAAGGATGGCACCGTGCGCGGCGTGTTTGGCAGAATCGATCCGCTGGGCGTATCCAGCGTTGCTTTCAAGGCGCCGACGGCGGAAGAGAAGGCGCATGATTATTTATGGCGCGTACATCAGCAAGTGCCGGGGCAGGGCGAGTTCACCATCTTCAACCGCAGCCACTACGAAGATGTGCTGATCACGCGTGTACACGACTGGATAGACGACAAGGAATGCAAGCGCCGCTATGCGCATATACGGGACTTCGAGCGCATGCTGAGCGAAACCGGCACCGTGATTCTCAAATTCTTTTTGCACATCTCCAGTGACGAGCAAAAGAAACGTCTGGAAGAACGTATCGCCGATCCGGACAAGCACTGGAAATTCGATCCCAACGATTTGGCCGAACGGAAATACTGGGCTGATTACCAGCGTCTGTATGAGGCTGCAATCAATGAAACAGATACCGATTACGCGCCGTGGTACGTCATTCCTGCCGATTCAAAAACACATCGCAATCTGGCGATAGCCAGCATCGTGCTGGATACATTGCAAAAGTTGAAGCCGGCTTTCCCTCCGGGCAATCCGGAGTTTGCGAAGTTGAAAGTCGTCTGACGAAGACGCACCGGATTCAAACGATCACGCGCTCATTTCACTCCTACATTGCCATTTTATTGGCGTCAGGTGTCGTGTGCCCTGGTGGTTCAGCGGGCCTAAGCCGGCTGAGGAAAGAAACCAACTCTATCGGCAGAGGGAAAACAATGGTCGTGTTTTTATCTGCACCGATCACCGTCAGTGTTTCCAGATAACGCAACTGGATTGCCTGCGGCTCCTGTGCCAGGATTTTGGCTGCTGAGTATAGTTTTTCCGAAGCCTGCAATTCGCCTTCGGCATGAATCACCTTGGCGCGCCGCTCGCGCTCTGCCTCCGCCTGTCTTGCAATGGCCCTGATCATGGATTCCGTCAGATCGACTTGCTTGATCTCGACGTTGGCAACCTTGATGCCCCACGAGTCGGTTTGTACATCCAGCGACTCTCTAATGTCGTGATTCAGCTTTTCCCGCTCGGCCAGCATGTCATCCAAAACGTGCTTGCCCAATACCGAACGCAACATGGTTTGTGCCAGCTGGCTCGTTGCGTTAAGGTAATTCGCGACCTGGATGATCGCTTTCTGCGGATCAATGATGCGGAAGTAGATAACGGCGCTGACCTTCACGGACACGTTATCGCGCGAGATGACATCCTGGGTCGGCACCTCCAGCACCACGGTACGCAAATCCACGCGCACCACCTGCTGAATCAAGGGGATGATGATGACCAGTCCCGGCCCCTTCACCTTCCAGAAGCGTCCCAGGGTAAAGACGACGCCACGTTCATACTCACGGAAAATCTTGATGGCCGAGGCGAGGAAAACGATGACAGCCAAGACAAGAAGAGACGGAAGCCAGTTTAGTTCGGAGAACATGATGAATCTCCTGTAGCCAATTGCCTCGGTAAAGATGGCGCGTGGCAACTGTCACTAGTCGAACCGTCGGCAATTCATGTATTCATAGTAGGCATTTTTGCCAGGATGTCCATCAAGACATTCCAGGCCTTTTACTCCCACATGCCCGACAGGCTTGAACCTTAGTGACAGTAACGCTATATCGACCACATGAACCAGACGCCGGCGAGCAAGGCACCGACGCTGGTCATCACTGCGATGCTGCGTACGGTGTGTAATTGCGTCCACAGCAGCAGACCGGTAATCGACAACAGGATCAAACTGCCGGCGATTGAGTCGGCCAGTAATATCCAAAAAGCGCTAACACCTACGGACATATGCAAACGCGTTAATGTGCCGATCGGTGTGGCATCGACATGATCCAGTTTGACGAAACGATTGCCTACAAAATATTCAGCAGACACGCCACGGCCGGGGCGGTTCAATGCGATGGTCCAGCGTTCAGGTTGTTGTACCTCAAGGTCATTCCACAGGACGATTTTGGCGGGTTGGGATTTGACGATGGGTGGTGCAACTGGTGCAAAATCCAATTCCTTTTGCAACCATTTGGACATCTCTTCCGGGGTGGAAAAATTGTTGGCCGGTAGTGTCAGTTGCGCGGTTGATTGCACCGTTTTTTCAACCGGAATTTTCAGGATCGCGCGATGATTGAGCAAAATGCCGGTCCCACCAAACAACAGTCCGAATACGGCACCCCATAGACCTACGTACAAATGAATCTTGCGCAACCAGGTAAGGAAAATGGCACGTTTGCTGCGTCGACGAACATGCTTGGCATGCGAAGCCGCACCGGACATATTCACCGGTTTGCCTTCGCGTGTACGAAATGTAACGTCGGTACTCATTCTTTACTCCATTGGGTGTTTAGGTGCTTGTACCGGGCCTGCATTTGCGCCTTTGGTTTTTACAAAGGTGTAAGTCAGATGATTGCGCAGATTGTCATACTGCTTGCCTGAAAATTCGCCAGCGGTTTTGTCGATATACAGCACATGCAGCACGTACTGGCCGCGCCATGGTGTATTGATTTCTACCGTGCCTTGCGCATCGGTCTGATGTTCCTGCATCCATGTATTCGGTGCAATCACTTCAAGCTTGGCATTTTTCAACGGCTGTCCGCGATACAGCAAAACGAAGCAGTTTGCCTTGCTGCCTTGCACGATATCCAGCGCCAGCGGCGATGTTGCACCGCTGGCCAAAGGCTGGCCGAGGCGCGCATAGTAATTCGACTTCGCCATGCCAAGGTTGTGTTTGGTCAGGTCTGCCACAGCAACGGATTCTTCCAGTGCCAGAACAGTGGGTGCTTTGCCGCTGCTGATGGCCAAATGCGTGGCGGTACGATGGACCTCAACTGCTTTGGCTTCGCCACCTTTGAGTGTCAATGCCTGCAGGCCCGTAATGCGATCAAGCTTGCCCGGGCTTTTCTCTTTCAACTGCACATCGACTTCGCCGTAATACAGCGATGCGCCGGTCTTGCCGGATTCCAGCCAAAGGTAATGTGCTTGCGCGACGCTGCTCACCA
>NZ_JBEBPO010000108.1:0-7326 GCF_040395855.1 Herminiimonas fonticola
CCCATATAAATCACCAGCGTCAGATTGAGTTTGGCCAGCGTATTCCAGTCCGGATTGGACTCGGCATTTTTGCCGTGCCCGGTAATAAAGATCGCGCCCTGACTCCATTCACGATGTGTGAGCGGAACACCTATCGACGCCGGCGCAGCGAGACCGCTGCTGATGCCGTTAATCACTTCAACGTCGACACCTTCAGCTTGCAAATGATCGCGCTCTTCCCCGCCGCGACCGAAGATAAACGGGTCGCCGCCTTTCAAACGCACGACGCACTGTCCGGCTTGCGCTTCGGACAACATCAGCCGTTCGATGAATTCTTGGGGAGTTTGCTTGCAGCCGCCGCGTTTGCCGACGTTGACGATGCGCGCAGTTGCCGGCGCATATTGCAATACTTCCGGATTGACCAGATCGTCGATCAGGATCACATCTGCCTTGGCGATCGCTTTCACTGCCTTGATCGTCAGCAGATCCGGATCACCAGGACCTGCGCCAACCAAAAACACTTTACCTAATACCTTACCGAACTGCTCCATCTTGACCACCATGTTTACTTTGTAGATGTTTAGCTACAAGCAAACACTGTTCCACCTGCTCCAGAATGGATATCGGGATAGGTTCTTCGCCGCGCAGCGCGGCTTCTATCCATCTAGCCGTCGTAACAGCATCGCGTTCTGCAGGCAATGGAGGCAAGTCATCAACCGGCTCCTGCTTTTGCACCAGGATCGTGCATTCGCCCTCATGCATCCAGCTTATCTGTTGTGCACGTTTGGCATTGGCAACGGTTTCGCCTTCTGTGCCACGCATCAAAAATGCATCCCCACGTTCAGCCGGCGCAGCTGTCGTGAAGTAACTGGTCAACATGGCAAGATATTCAGGATGTGTGTAAGAGGTCAGGCGCAAGGCCGGGGTGGCAAACGGCTGCATGATCTTGACCAGCGTGTGCGTGGAGTTACGCACGCCGAGTATGCGGCGCATCGCCAGCAAACGCGACATGCGCGGAGCCAGATCTTCAATCGGCATCAATACTGGTGCGCGGCGCGCAAACTGTTCGGCAACTTGCTGCTCATTGTGCGAAACCGGATAGCCGAGTTCTTTCAAAATTTCTGCACTCGTCACTCGACCGGGGTCTCTAGTCACGCCGTGAATAAATACCGGCGCACCTTCACGCGCCAGCAGCAAGGCCATCAAAGGCAGCAAGTTGGGCATCTGACGCGCGCCGTTATAACTCGGGATGACAATAGGTGCGTAATCGCCAGCAGGTGCAACTACAGGCTCGAATGACGCTTCCGCAGCATCGACAAAGCCGGCAATCTCATCGACCGACTCACCCTTGATGCGCATCGCGAGCATGATGCCGCCCATTTCCAGATCAGAGACACGTCCGTCCAGCATGGCTGCATACAATAGCTGGGCATCGTCGCGTGACAAACTGCGCGCGCCTTTGACGCCGCGCCCGATTTCCTTGATGAAACGAGCGGTGGCGAATGGTTCGGTATTGGAAGGATTTTGCATGCCGCAGAGGGTACACCGAAGCCCGGTTCTGCGAAAGTACAGAACCGAGTAAGACGATGTAAAAATTACAGTGAAAAAATCAAGAGTCTAAGCAGCCTTGGCAGGCATCTGCTGGCTGGAAATGATTTTCTTCAATTCCGGAACGCATGATCCGCAATTGGTGCCGCACTTCAGTTTCTGCTGCAGACCCGCCAGTTTCACGTCTACCTCGCCGCCCGCACCGACCAAGCTATCGTTGATTTCCGTTTCAGATACATTGAAGCAGTTGCAGACGATACGACCACGCGACTTGAAGTTTTGCGGCGGTTTGTTCGATGGCATCAGCAACAGTCGGCCCAATGCAGCAACCGGTTGCTCGCTCTCCAGATATTCCTTCAGCCAGCCTTCGGCAGAAATATCGCCCGCGAGTGACACTGCCTGTAACTTGCCATCACCAATCAGAATGCGACGCGAATTGCCACGCTTGGTATCGTCGTAGCGCAATACTTGCGCACCGGCGATGCTGAATTTTTGTTCTATCTCTGCGGTCAGCGCAGGATCCGCTGCATAGTCGTCCGCAGCACGGAAGGACACGCCAACTTTGTCACGCCCAAACAGCGTGCACGACGCATAGGCAAACTTGCGCATCATGGGCCGCAACGCCGCTTGCAAATCCAGCAGCTTGGCTTCATCTATCCAGCCGAACACGATAAAACGCCAGGGGAATTCTGCTTTCAAAATCTTGACTGCAGAATGTTTCAATTCCGGCTGCTTGGAGCTGGAATCGTATGCCGGTGTGGTCAATGCGTTCACGCCATAAGTGCCATCGCCATCGCGGCCACGACCTGACACATATTCCTCACCCCAGTGCATACCGATGAAAGCTTGCCCGGCGCGCATATCGTCGCCCAGGGCAACCGGGAAAATTTGCGAGCCACGTTTGCTGGTGACGTGCACCAGATCGCCGGCATTCAACAAACGACGTTCCATATCGATTCTGGACAAAACAACCGCCGGCTCAGCCGCATGCGAAAACAATTGCGCGACGGTACCGGTACGGCTCATGCCATGCCATTGATCGCGCAAGCGACCTGTCGTCAGATGAAAAGGGAAACGCGCATTGACAGGCTCAGCCACCGGCTGATACACCGTATTCACAAACTTCGCGCGGCCGTTAGCGGTCGGGAATATGCCGTCTTCATACAGACGTTTCTTGCCGATAGTCGCGCCCTCAGGAAACGGCCATTGTTGCGGGCCTTGTTCTTCCAGCAGCTTGAAACTCAAACCCGTGATATCGAGATCGCGACCGCGGGTTGATTCACGATGTTCGTTCCAGATTTCTTCCGTGGTTTCAAACGGGAAGATAGACGACTCCTTACCAAGCGCGTATTCCAGCTTGCGCGCGAAGTCGACTGCGATTTCCCAATCGTGTTTGGTTTCGCCCAACTTCGGCAACACGGATTTGAAGCGCGTAATGCGACGTTCGGAGTTGGTAACCGTACCTTCTTTTTCACTCCACGTTGATGCCGGCAACAACACGTCGGCATAGTCACAGCTCGCGGTTGTTTTGTACGCTTCCTGCACAATGACGAGTTCGGCATTGCGCAATGCTTCACGGATCATGGCCTGCTCAGGCATCGATTGCGCAGGGTTGGTACAGACTATCCAGATGATCTTGATGTCGCCGGTGCGCACTGCTTCAAACATTTCGACAGCGCTTTTGCCAGGTGTCGCCGGCACATCGGCCACACCCCATAATTTTGCGATCTCGGCGCGATGCTGCGGATTCGCCAGATCGCGATGCGCAGACAGCATGGTGGCGAGGCCACCCACTTCGCGACCGCCCATTGCATTTGGCTGGCCAGTCAACGAAAGCGGACCTGCCCCAGGCTTGCCGATCTGATGTGTGGCCAGATGCAGGTTGATCAGTGCCGCATTTTTTGCAGTGCCGGATGAGGATTGATTCAAACCCTGACAATACATGGACAGTGTTGCTTTCGATTTGCCGAACATGCGCGCGGCCTGCATCAAATCCTCTTCCTTGATGCCGCAGATATCGGCAACAAATTTAGGCGTGTACTCGCGTACTGTCTGCTTCAGTTCCGCAAAACCTTCTGTATGCGCTGCTATATATTCGAGATCGACCAGATCTTCCCACAGACAGATATGCAGCATGCCGTTGAACAGCGCGACGTCGGTGCCAGGCAAAATCGGCAAAAATAAATCAGCTTCGCGTGCGGTATCGGTACGGCGCGGATCGGCGACAATGATTTTCAGTTGTGGATTGGCCTTGCGTGCATCTTCAATCCGGCGATAGATGATCGGATGAGCGTACGCAGTGTTCGAACCCACGATGAAAATAACTTCTGCCTGGTCGATATCTTCATAGCAGGGCGGCGGCGCATCGGCGCCCAGTGTTTGTTTGTAACCGGCCACTGCACTCGACATGCACAAACGCGAATTGGTATCGACGTTGTTGGTGCCGATCAGCCCTTTCGCCAGTTTGTTGAAGACGTAGTAATCCTCGGTCAGTAACTGCCCGGAAAGATAAAAGCCAACGCTATCCGGGCCATGATCGCGTATCGTTGCCGCAAATTTATTGACGATGTAATCCATCGTCGTTGCCCACGACGTACGTTCACGTTCATCCGTGCGTGCCAGCCGCATTTCCGGGTACAGCGCCCGCGACTGCTGCTGCAGTGCCGGACGCGCGGTCAAATGCAGCGTGCTGCCCTTGGTACACAAACGGCCGAAGTTGGCCGGATGGTCAGGGTCGCCGCGCACGCCGATCACCTTCTCTCCATCGCTTTGGATCAGGACACCGCAGCCCACCCCGCAGTAACAGCAGGTGGCTTTGGTTTCGGTCGTGGGCGATAAAAATGCAGACGCAACTGCGGATGCAGCAGCGTCAATGACCGAAAGTTCCGGCCGGGCAGCAGAAGGCAGTGAGTCACTCATGCAGCGGCGGCCTCGCTCACCGTGGCATTCAATTCCACCACATCCAGATAGACCTCGCCGTCTTCCACCTTGACACTGAATTTTTGTGTGCAACCTTCATCCGGCGCAGCAGCGCAGCCGGAGTCCAGACCTATGCTCCAGTTGTGCAAGGGACAGGCAACGCGTTCACCAAACACGATGCCTTGCGACAAAGGGCCACCCTTGTGTGGACAGCGATCCAGCAAGGCAAAAACCTTGTCTTCGCTATTGCGAAAAATGGCGACGTTCGGCTGGTCTGCACGATTGACGACGCGGGAACCGAGCACTGGAATGTCCGTTACCTTGCAAATGACTTTCCATAGTTTTGACATACATGACCTTGATAAAAATGATTGCTGTTATTGAAGTAATGCTTTTCTGAATTGATGCGGATCAGATCCGCATCAATTCGGTCTTAAACCGACAAGGGCTCGAACTGACGCGTATCGACCATCGCTTTTTCCGGTTCATGCCATGGATCGGCTTCACCTTCCAGCGAGAACAGCAAGCGTTCATACAAGGCTTTGCGGTTTTCCGCATCTTCGATCACTTTCTGTTTCGCATGCTCCAGACCTACACGCGCAAGGTAATGCACGGTTCGTTCCAGGTACCAGCCTTCTTCGCGATACAACTGCAGGAAGGCGCCGGCGTATTCCAGTACCTCTTCATGTGTTTTCAGCTTGACGAAAAATTCTGCAACCTCGGTCTTGATGCCGCCGTTGCCGCCCACATAGATTTCCCAGCCGGAATCAACACCGATGATGCCGACATCCTTGATGCCTGATTCCGCACAATTGCGCGGACAACCGGATACCGCCAGCTTGACCTTGTGTGGCGCATACATGCGCGCCAGTTGATGTTCCAGCTGCTGCCCCATCTTCGTCGAATCCTGCGTGCCGAAACGGCACCACTCGGAACCTACGCAAGTCTTTACCGTGCGTAAACCTTTTGCATAAGCAAGGCCGGATGGCATGCCGAGGTCGCGCCAGACTTCACGCAAATCCTCTTTTTTCACGCCCAGCAAATCGATGCGCTGACCGCCGGTAACCTTGACGGTAGGGATCTTGAACTTGTCGACCACATCGGCGATGCGACGCAACTCGGAAGAATTGGTTTCGCCGCCCCACATACGCGGAATCACCGAGAAGGTGCCGTCCTTTTGAATATTGGCGTGCGCACGTTCATTGATGTAACGCGATTGCGGATCGTCCCTGGCTTCATGCGGCCAGGTCGAGATCAGGTAATAGTTGATCGCCGGACGGCAAGTCGTGCAGCCATTCGGCGTACGCCAGTTCATTCTTTCCATCGTGGCGGCAACAGTCAGCAATTTTTCTGCCTTGATCGCATCGCGTACTTCCTGATGGGTGTGATCGGTACAGCCGCACATGGACTTGGCCTTGCTCGATGCCGAATAATCGCCGCCGGCAGTGGCCATGATGATCTGTTCAACCAACCCGGTGCATGAACCGCAGGATGCCGACGCCTTCGTGTGCTTGCGTACATCCTCGATCGTGAACAGGCCTTTTTCCTTGATGGCCTTGACGATCGTTCCCTTGCACACGCCATTGCAACCGCACACTTCTGCACTGTCCGGCATGGCAGCGGCCTTGCTGAAACCTTCGTGACCGGTATCGCCAGGGCGCGTGGTATTGGCTTCGCCGAACATCAATGAATCACGTATCTCGCTGATGTCCTTGCCTTCGCGCAGCAAATTGAAATACCAGCTACCGTCGACAGTGTCACCGTACAGGCAGGCGCCAACCAGCTTGTCTTCTTTCAAAACGAGTTTCTTGTACACGCCGCCGATAGGATCGGACAGCATGATTTCTTCGGTGCCTTCACCGCCCATGAATTCGCCGGCCGAGAACAGATCGATACCGGTTACTTTCAGTTTGGTCGAGGTGACCGAACCTTGATAACGGCCGATACCGTAGTTGGCCAGATGATTGGCGCAGACTTTTGCCATTTCAAACAAGGGTGCCACCAGGCCGTATGCAGTGCCGCGATGATTGACACATTCGCCTACCGAATAAATCCGTGGATCATAGGTTTGCATCGTGTCGCTGACGACGATGCCGCGGTTGCAGTAGATGCCGGTTTCTTCGGCAAGTTGTGTGTTCGGGCGTATGCCGACTGCCATCACAACCAGTTGTGCCGGGATTTCTGAGCCGTCGGTAAAGCGCAATGCCTTGACGCGGCCGTTTTCGTCGCCGACGACTTCCTGTGAGTTTTTACCCAGCAGGAAATTCAGACCACGATCTTCCAGCGACTTTTGCAGCATCTTGCCGGCGACGTTATCGAGCTGGCGTTCCATCAGCGTTTCCGGCAGATGCACGACAGTTACATTCATCCCGCGCAGCTTCAAACCGTTGGCCGCTTCCAGACCGAGCAGCCCCCCGCCAATGACAATTGCGTGCGTATGCACCTTGGCCGCTTCTATCATCGCGTTGGTATCGTAGATATCGCGATAGGAAATCACGCCCGCCAGATCCTTGCCCGGGATCGGCAGCATGAAAGGATTGGAGCCGGTCGCCAGCAGCAGGCGATCGTATTCGGCAGTTGTGCCGTCATCAGCAATCACCAGACGTTTGACGCGATCGATCTTGATGATCTTTTTGCCCAAGTACAGTTTGATGTCGTTTTCCACATACCAGTCGACATCGTTCAACATGATGTCCTGGATCGTTTGTTCGCCAGCCAATACCGGGGACAGCAAGATACGGTTGTAATTGGCATACGGCTCGGCGCCGAATACCGTGATGTCATATAAGTCAGGTGCAATCTTGCGTAGTTCTTCCAAAGTACGCACGCCTGCCATACCGTTACCGACCATGACCAGTTTCATTTTTTTCATCGCTGCAT
>NZ_JBEBPO010000109.1:0-6998 GCF_040395855.1 Herminiimonas fonticola
TCCAGCCAGAACATGCCGCGCGAACCGTTGCGCACCAGTTTGATGGCTATGCCGCGCGCTTTTGCTTCTTTGGCGATGGCTGCAGCCGTTTCATTCGCGCCGAGCGCCAGTGCGGTCGAGTCGCGCGGGACAAAAATCGTTACGGACTTCGTTGCGCTCATTGCAAACCTCGCTTCGCTTGAATCAGATTGTTGAATTTTTCTTTGGAAACGCGCGCGTACAGATCGTCGTCAATCTGGATCGCCGGGCCGCTGGCGCATTGGCCGAGGCAGTAGACGACTTCCAGCGAAAATTTGCCGTCATCGGTAATTTGATGGAAATCGCAACCGAGCAGCTCTTTTGCGTGATCGACCAGCGATTCGCAACCGCGCGCCTGGCAGGCTTCGGCGCGGCAGATTTGCACCACGTGCTTGCCGGCCGGATGCTGGCGGAAAAAGTGGTAGTAGGTGATCACACCGTGTACTTCAGCGCGCGAGATGTTGAGGCCGTCGGCGATGGCCGGCACGACAACCGACGGAATATATCCCACCGAATTTTGAATATCGTGCAAAATAGGCAACAATGCTCCAGGCATTGCCTTGCGGCTTGCGATGATAGACTCGACCGCGGCCATATCGAAAGTGTGTTCAGCGCTCATAAAGAGACTCCTGTGAACGACATCGATGGCAATGGCGTGTGCCGCGAAGTCGTGAAATCAAACGAAACCATACTGCTTCCTTGTTGAAAATTATCTTGTATATATGTTTTTAATAGCATATAGTTTGCAGGCGAACCTTTGCAATATCAGAACGGTAGCACCCGTAAAGCCTGGCTTCAATAGGCTATCTTTTGCATATAAATAAAAGCGGCGTAAACGCCACATAGGTTTTTGACATGTTCAAAGTCGTCATCAATCCCCATTGGGAAATCGCACAGAGTACGGACACGCCGCTGGACACAGCGGTTTTGCTGGCCCTATTGATGGCGATCCAGAAGACCGGCTCCATTTCCAAGGCGGCGCGTCTGGTCGATCTGTCCTATCGCTACTCGTGGGGTTTGCTGCGCGAGGCGGAAAAGCTGTTCGGTACTTCGCTATTGAATACCGATCGGGGGCGCGGCACGACCTTGACGCCGCTGGCCGAAAAACTGATCTGGGCCGATAGACGCATACGTGCGCGCCTGTCGCCGACGCTGGAAAGTCTGGCTTCCGAGCTGGAAAGTGAAATCGGCAAAACCATCGTCGGCAAAACCAAACCGATCCGGCTCGATGCCAGCCACGGTTTTGCGGTTGACGCGCTGCTGCATCAATTGACCGAAGCCAATCTGCCGGTCGATCTGCGTTATCGCAACAGCACCGATGCGGTGGCAGCCTTGTCGCGCAATGAATGCGATCTGGCCGGTTTCCACGTGCCGCTAGGCGAGTTCGAGAAAAAAGCGGTGGAGCGTTATACCCAATGGCTGAATCCGCGTGAACATTGCCTGATCCACCTGGCGGTGCGCAGCCAGGGTTTGTTTGTGGCGCCGGGCAATCCGAAAAAAATTCTTGCCCTGCAGGATTTGACACGGCCGGGTGTGCGTTTCGTCAATCGACAAGTCGGTTCCGGTACGCGCATGTTGCTGGAATTGATGCTGGCGGGGGCGAATGTTTCGCCTTTCGATATCGAAGGCTATCAAAGCAATGAATTCACGCATTCGGCTGTCGCGGCTTACATAGCGAGCGGGATGGCAGATGTAGGTGTCGGCGTGCAGACGGCGGCGCATCGTTTCAGCCTGGATTTCATCCCGCTGATACGCGAACGCTATTTCCTGGCCTTGCCCTTGTCCATCATGGACGATCCATTGATCCAGCTGGTGATCGATGTGGTGCAGTCCGGTTATTTCCGCAAGGTCATCAACGGCCTGGCGGGTTACGATGCCAGCGACACCGGGAAAATCCTGTTGCTGTCTGAAGCATTCGGACACGCGAAGACCACGGCTTGAGCGCGCCCAGCCAAGCGCCCTATTCCGCCGGCAAGTTATTTCAGAATCGCAATACCCTTGATCTGTGCATACAGCGATTTGCCGGGAGCCAGTTCCATCGTCACGCAGGATTTGCGCGTAATGCGCGCCAGCAGGCGGGTTCCATTCGCGTCCAGCCCGACCATTACCTGACCTGCCGCATCGGCTGATAATTCCGTTACTGTTGCGGCGACGATATTGAGGATGCTGCTGTCGCGTTGCGGCGCCAGACTCAAACTTACATCCCGTGCCTGTACGCGTATGCGTACCTGTTGTCCGATCGTGGCGCTTTGCTGCGGCAACAGCAGCTGGCCGCCGGGAAAAGTAGCCGAACTCAGGTGGTAATCGGGGTCGTGTGCACTGATGGTGGCGGTCACCAGGGCGCTGGCTGCATCGCCGTGCGCCACTTCCAGGTCCAGCCGAGTCAGCAAATCCTGGGTGGCGCCGCTGGCAACCACCCTGCCGGTTTCGAGCAACACGAGATGATCGGCCAGCCGCACTACTTCATCTGCCGAATGACTGACGTACAGCACCGGAATGTCGAGTTCGTCGTGCAGCCGTTCCAGATACGGCATGATCTCCGCCTTGCGTTTTGCATCGAGTGCAGCCAGCGGTTCATCCATCAGCAGGATGCGCGGGCTGGTGGCCAATGCGCGTGCGATGGCGACGCGTTGCCGTTCGCCGCCGGATAATTTGTCCGGCTTGCGTTGCAGCAGATGGCCGATATCGAGCAGCGACACCGCGTGCTCCAGCGACACATGGCGCGCCGATTTTGCGATGCGGCGCATGCCGTATTCCAGATTGCGTTGCACATTCAAATGGGCGAACAGGCTGGCTTCCTGAAAGACATAACCGAGAGGGCGTTGATGGGTAGGCAGAAAAATATTGCGCGCATCGTCCTGCCATACCTCGCCATTGACTTCCAGATAGACATCCGCAGCGCGTTCCAGCCCGGCTATGACGCGCAGACAGGTCGTCTTGCCCGAGCCTGAGGCGCCGAACAAGGCGGTGATGCCGCGACCGGGCAGCGCCAGATCGACCGTCAGTGCAAAGGCGTTGTAATCGACCTTGAAGCGGGCCTTGATTTGATCGACCTTATCGTTCATTTGCGCCGCCCGGTCGGATTCAATGTATACAGTGCGACCAGCACCAGCAGCGCAAATACCACCATGCCGGCTGCCAGCCAATGCGCTTGCGCGTACTCGAGCGCTTCCACATGATCGTAAATCTGTACCGAGATCAGGCGCGTTTCTTTCGGGATATTCCCGCCTATCATCAGTACCACGCCAAACTCGCCGACGGTATGCGCAAAGCCCATCACGATGGCCGTCAGATAACCGGGTTTCGCCAATGGCAGGGTGACGCTGAAAAAGGTATCCAGCGGTGAAGCGCGCAAGGTTGCGGCCACTTCCAGCGGACGTTCGCCCATCGCTTCAAAGGCATTCTGGATCGGTTGCACGACAAACGGCATCGAGTAAAACACCGAGCCGACGACCAGGCCGGCAAAGCTGAATGGCAATGGACTGATGCCGAGAGCCTGGGTCAGCTTGCCGATAGGGCCGTCGGGTCCCATGGTGACCAGCAGGTAGAAACCGAGCACGCTGGGTGGCAGCACCAGCGGCAGCGCCACGATGGCGCCGACGGGTCCCTTGATCCACGAGCGCGAGCGCGCCAGCCACCACGCCAGTGGCGTTCCTATGACAAGAAGAATGGCGGTGGTGAGGCCGGCGAGCTTGAGCGTCAGGAAGATCGCGTCGAAGTTGGGATCATTCAGCAATCTGCGTCTTCACTTTCCTGCGATGATTAAATTACAGGTCGTAACCGAAGGAGCGGATGACGGCTTTTGCCGGTTCCGATTTCAGATAATCGATCAATGCACTGGCCGCCTTGTTGTCTTTACCTTTGCTCAGGATAACAGCGTCCTGGCGAATTGCATTGTGCAGGTTGCCAGGCACGATCCAGGCGGAACCGCTCTTGATCTTGCCGCCTTCATAGACTTGCGACAGCGCGACGAAACCAAGTTCGGCATTGCCGGTGGAAACGAAGCTGAAAGCCTGGCCTATGCTGTCGCCCTGTACAAATTTTGGTTGCAGTTTTTCCTGCACGCCGAGCTTGTTCATGGTTTCAACAGCCGCCGCACCGTAAGGCGCGAGCTTGGGATTGGCCAGCGCGATGTGATCGAAGCTGCCTTTTTTCAGGATCTCGCCTTTGGCATCAACGAAGTCAGGCTTGGCTGACCACAATACCAGTTTGCCGATGGCATAGGTAAAGCGCGAACCGGCAACGATACCGTTTTCCTTCTCCAGCTTGATCGGGGTTTCATCGTCTGCTGCGAGGAAAACCTCGAATGGTGCACCGTTCGTGATTTGCGAATAAAACTTGCCGGTCGAGCCGAAAGACAGCACGGTTTTGTGGCCGGTCGCTTTTTCAAAATCAGCAGCGATCGCTTTCATCGGCGCAGTAAAGTTGGCCGCAACGGCAACCTGGACTTCTTCAGCGAAGGCGGATGCGGACAGGCCGAGCGACAGCAAGCCGGCGAGGAGGGAGCAAGAGATTTTTTTCATGATGGATAGGAAATAAGCGAGTTGAAAATGGATGGAAAATCCTAGGCGGCCACCGCCAGAATGATGTGCGAAGCCTTGATCAGCGCGGAAGCGCGTGCACCTTCTTTCAGGCCGAGTATCTTGACGCTTTCATTCGTGATGATGGAGGCGATGGTTTTGCCGCCCGGCAGTTCGATCACGACTTCTGCATTCACTGCACCCTCCTGGCAGCGCACCACGGTGCCGCTCAGACGATTGCGTGCACTGGTCTTGATATCGTCGCCGACGGCCAGAATGATCCATTGCGCCTTTACCAGCGCATAGGCTTCGCTGCCGACTTCCAGTCCCAGGTGTTCGGCGCTGTCGTTGGTGATGATGGCGGCCAGTTCTTCGCCATTGCCGATGTCGAGAATGATTTCGGCATTTACTGCGCCCATTTTTACTGCCGAGACGGTGCCGAGAAACTGGTTGCGCGCACTGGTTTGCATATCGAATCTCCTGGTCATGCGGTAGTACTGATCGAAATCGCTCATGGAGCGGCCGATGGCGGCGGGCGCGCTAGCCCATTCCTGTTCCAGCCGTCGGTAAGTGGCGACCAGGCGGCGTCCGTAATCGGTCAGACAGGTACCGCCGCCGGTACTGCCGCCCGGCTGTCGCACTACCAAAGGTTCGTGCGACAGATTATTGATGGCCTCCACGGCCTGCCATGCCGCCTTGTAACTCATGCCCATCGCGCCGGCGGCGGCCGAAATGGAGCCGGACGCATCGATACGCTCCAGCAGTTCCAGATGATCCCAGCGCTTGCCGCGTGGCTTGGACAAACCTTCCAGCTTGATTGGGGAAGCAGCTTTATTCATGGTGAAAATCCGCGTGATAAAGCGCCGCAGTGGCGGTGCAAAAACGGTATTATATGCGATATGTCGTTTAACGACATATAAAAATCGGGCGGCTGATTTTCTCCTCAATACCCCTGTCGATACGAGGGTTGCGTGGCAGATTTTTCTCCGGCACGTGTACAGTAGCCATGCCGCCGCCCGCATCATCCTGCTATCCATGCCGGGCATTTCCTGCGCGATTTGCCCTTCCTTGCAACGCTGTATTCAGGGCACTTCATCACCATGTTCGTACGCCAACTCGATTACCTCGTGACGCTCGCGCGTGAAAAACATTTCGCCCGCGCGGCAGAAATATGCTGCGTATCGCAACCTGCGCTGTCGGCGGCGGTGCGCAATC
Source organism: Herminiimonas fonticola (assembly GCF_040395855.1). Classification (GTDB taxonomy): domain Bacteria; phylum Pseudomonadota; class Gammaproteobacteria; order Burkholderiales; family Burkholderiaceae_D; genus Oxalicibacterium; species Oxalicibacterium fonticola_A. The sequence continues at coordinate 5,754 of NZ_JBEBPO010000109.1, forward strand.
TGGAGACCGAACTTGGCGTTGCCATCGTGCAGCGCGGTCAGCGCTTTCAGGGTTTCACGCCGGAAGGCGAACGCATACTCGACTGGGCACGGCAGACACTGGCCGCGCTGGAAGGAATGCGGCAGGAAGCCTCAATGTCGCGCGTGAAACTAAGCGGCACCCTGCGCCTCGGTGCGATTCCGACCACCATGCCTATCGTGTCCTTGCTGACCGGTCCGTGTCGTGCGCAGCATGCCGATCTGCGGCAACTGGTGCTGTCGCTCAGTACCGAAGAAATCATGCGCAGACTGGACGATTTCGAGCTCGATATCGGCCTTACCTATCTGGAAGACCAGCGCCTCAGCGGTTTTCATGTGCAACCGCTATACCGCGAGCGGTACATGCTGCTGGCGCGCGATCAGCTGGCGATGGGAGACAGGACGGAAATCAGTTGGGAAGAAGCGGCTGAGTTGCCGCTGTGTCTGCTGACTGCGCATATGCAGAATCGCCGCATCGTCGATGCCGCCTTCCGGCGCGCCGATGTGCAGCCGAATGTGGTGGTGGAAACTGATTCGGTTTTTGCCCTGTATTCGCAGGTGCGCCATGCCGGCCTGTTCAGTGTGGTGCCGCATAGCTTGTTGTGTCTGTTCGAGGCGCGAGATGAAATGGCCGCCATTCCGCTGGTGCCGGAACTCAGCCGCGCCATCGGCATGATTTCGCTGGCACACGATCCCTGTTCCCCTATCGTGACGGCAGCGCGCAATATTGCCGCCCAGATCGATTTGCAGGCGCGTTTCGATGACTACATAACTGGCAGCTATCAGCCCATCACATCAAACGATTAGACCGCATTTCGCTTCCTTCATAAGATCGCTGCGCTGGCATTCATTTCGATGTCCGCTTGCAGAAGAAATTCAGCGTCCCGCGAATTTCTATTCTCTGCGGCAATCACGCAATCTTATGGAGAAGTAACATCATGGCTAAAGTTTTATGCGTTTTGTACGACGATCCTGTCACCGGTTACCCAACAAGCTATGCACGTGACGATGTAGCACAACCGTCCATCTATCCTGACGGACAAACATTGCCGACGCCAAAAGGCATCGACTTCAAGCCAGGGACTTTGCTGGGTAGCGTATCGGGCGAACTCGGCCTGCGCAAATATCTGGAAGCGAATGGCCACACGCTGGTTGTGACGTCCAGCAAAGACGGTGCGGACAGTGTGCTTGACAAGGAATTGCACGATGCCGAGATCATCATCTCGCA
>NZ_JBEBPO010000110.1:0-6911 GCF_040395855.1 Herminiimonas fonticola
CAACCTGCGGCGCTCGCAGAATGTGACGCCGTTCCATCGTTATTGAGAAAATTTAAACAAGCAAGACTGCATTTTTATTCCGGCACCGGGGCTCAACACCCCGGCACCAACCAGCATTAGCCTGAAATCAAGGCACCTGCCTGGGTCAGGTTTTCGGGTCGCAAGAGTTTTTGCATGTCAGCCTGACTCATGATTCCCAGTTCTTCTGCCACCACGGCAATCGGCTTGCCGCTTGCGATGGCAGCTTTCGCAATCGCCGCAGCCTTTTCATAACCGATCAGCGGATTCAGTGCCGTGACCAGGGTGACAGACTCTGCAATACGCTGCGCCAGTAAATCCTGATTGCTCTTGATGCCCTCTACACAGTTCACCTGTAGCGTGTGGCAAGCCTTGGCAAGGTGTATCACACTCTTGTGCAGTGCCCAGCCGATCAAGGGTTCAAAGGCGTTGAGTTGCAGTTGCCCGCCTTCTGATGCCATGGTGATGGCAACATCGTTGCCGATGACTTCAAAGGCCACCTGGTTCATCACCTCGGGGATCACGGGATTGACCTTGCCCGGCATGATCGACGACCCTGCCTGTCGCGCCGGCAGCTGGATGTCGCCGATACCGGCCTGGGGGCCGGAGGAGAGCAGACGCAAGTCGTTGCTGATTTTGGAAAGCTTGGTGGCGATGCGTTTGAGAATGCCCGAGACATCGACGAAGCCGCTGGTATCCGAGGTCGCAGCAATCATGTCGCGTGCCTTGGTGACAGGGACGCCCGACAGTTCGGCGAGCTTGGGAATGACGACATCGACATAACCTACCGGCGCGTTGATGCCGGTACCGATGGCGGTGCCGCCCAGGTTCACTTCGGTCATCAGGATTGCGGTTTCCCGCAGGCGCTTTTCGTCGTCGGCAATCATGCTCGCAAATGCTGCAAACTCCTGACCCAGCGTCATCGGTACGGCGTCTTGTAACTGGGTACGTCCGATCTTCAGAATGGAAACGAATTCGGTGGCCTTGGCTTCAAAGGCGCCACGCAGATTTGCGAGGGCCTGCAGCAGTTGATGAAGGTCGAACCAGATCGCAATCTTCAGTGCTGTCGGGTAGGCGTCGTTGGTGCTCTGGGATGCGTTGACGTGATCGTTCGGGTGAATGACGTCGTAGCGACCCTTTTCCAAACCGAGGTGCTCAAGCGCACGATTGGCGATTACCTCGTTGGCATTCATATTGGTTGATGTGCCTGCACCGCCTTGTATGACATCGACGACGAATTGGTCGTGCAATTGTCCGGCGATCAGATCGTCACATGCTTTGGAGATCGCGTCGGCCTGGCTGGTGTTGAGTACGCCCATTTGCAGGTTGGCATGAGCGGCAGCTTTCTTTACGAATGCAAAAGCACGAATGAGCTCCGGCATTTGCGCAACGGTTTGGCCGGTGATGGGAAAATTCTCCACAGCGCGGGCCGTATGTACGCCCCAATAGGCTGGTGGAGGGATGGCTTTGATGCCGAGGAAGTCGCGTTCTTGACGCATGATATGTCCTAGAAAAATGGTTGAAAAATTAGCGTGGCTATCCATCACGAATGTGTGTGCCGGGAATTTGCGATCGCCCCACCAGGCAAGGGGTGTTGTCAGCTTGATGACCTCTGGTTTTGAGAGGCGCTAAGCTAAGAGGCCCCAAACTTTGATAAGAGGGAGCCATGAGCAAGTTTATCCAAGGTCCGTGGGTACGACCAAGGTGCAACGCATCAAGGGGGGATAAAGCAGAACAAATTGTGGAGGTACTAAAAACGCATAACTCCCGCAAACATGAATGCTTTTGAAATCACACGCCTTCGATATGATATCAGCATTGAAAAATACGCAGGAGAAGTGCGTCATCTCTCCTGGTGATTGTTGATGGAAATAGTTTTCGTCACTACCAGATGGTTTTGCCTCGATCCGCCCGATGGCTTTCAAACGCTTTCAGCATGAAATCGACCAGCGCACGCGTCTTTGCAGACAGGTGATTCTTGGTGGGAAACACGATATAGATATCGGCTTGCGGCAGTTGCCATTCTTCAAGCACCGCACGCAGACGTCCGGATCTCAGATAAGGCGCGACATCCCATTCAGATCGAATCACAATACCCTGGCCATCCAGCGCCCATGCGGTTGCGCATTCGCCGTCATTGGCACTGAGTGATCCGCGCACCTTGACGGTTTCATGCTTCATGCCGGAGCTGAACTGCCAGCTTCCGTATATCTCATCGCTCTCACGCAGGAGAATGCAATTATGTTTTTGCAGGTCGCGTGGCGTCAGCGGAATACCGTGATTTTTCAGGTAGGCAGGCGATGCACAAACCAGGCGACGGTTGTCGGCAATTTTGCGCGCGGTGAGCCGTGCATCGGGAATCTGGCCAAACCGGATGTCGGCATCAAAACCCTGTTCCACCAGATTGACGGGGCGATCGGTTAAATGCAACTGCACATCGACCTCTGGATACAGTCGCGCAAAGGCTGACAGTTGAGGTGTGATGTGCCTGCGGCCGAAGCCAAATGTGGCGCTGATTTTCAATAAACCCTTGGCGGTAACGTTGCCTCCCGAGATACGCTGTTCCAGCGCTTCGAGTTCAGCAACCAGGCGCGCCCCATCTGCGAGATATATTTCTCCCTCAGGTGTCAGGCTGATGCGCCGGGTGGTGCGATTGAGCAGGCGGACGCGCAGGCGCGCTTCTATGCCAGCCAGCCGTTTGCTGACTGAAGGTGGCGTCACGCCAAGCTCCTGCGCAGCAGCGGCCAGGCTGCCACGCTTCACCAGCAAGGAGAAAAATGCCAAATCCGAGATACCGTCCATTGGTTCCTAAAACGACTGAATGAATTAATTTTAAGTAAATTATAGAGCTGTTAATTACGAATAAGATGAGCGCTCTTACAAAAAATAAATCGGAGACCGATATGAAGCGTTCCTCTTTCATAGCCGCAGTATTTTTACTTCCCCTGAGTTTTGGCGCAGCCACATTTGCAGCAGCAGAAAATTATCCGTCTCGCCCAATACGCATGGTCGTTCCTTATGCGCCCGGTGGCAGCGCAGATATCGTGGCGCGACGTATTTCAGACGAATGGGCCAAAGCGCTCGGCGGCAGCATATATATCGAAAACAAGGCAGGTGCAGGCGGCAATATCGGCGTCGATGCGGTGGCCAAGGCCGAGCCGGACGGTTACACGATTGGTTTGCAGACAGTATCGCTTGCAATCAATCCTTCGATCTTTCGCAAGATGCCTTACGACACGCTGAAAGATCTGGCGCAAATCAGTACCGTGGCAACTTCCCAGCATGTACTGGTCGTCAACCCGAATTTTGCCGGGAAAAACACAAAGGATCTTCTGGCGCTGGCGAAAGCAAATCCAGGCAAGTTCAATTATGGTTCCGCCGGTAGCGGCAGCACCTTTCATATGGCTGCAGAATTGTTCAAATCCGTCGCCAATGTCGATATCGCTCACGTCCCTTACAAAGGCGGCGGACCGGCGATGATCGATACCATTGCCGGACAGGTCGACATGTGTTTCCCTGTACTCTCTGCAGCTGCCCCACACGTCAAGGTAGGGAAACTGAATGCAATCGGTGTCACCGGACCTAAACGTTCGTCACTGATGCCGGACGTGCCGACGCTGGCAGAGGCAGGCCTGCCGGGCTACAGCTTTGAAACCTGGTTCATCGTCTTTGCACCTGCAGGCACTCCCAAGCCGGTGATCGACAAACTCAATGCGGCATTGGCCCAGGCTCTGAACAACCCGGTCTTGAAAGAAAAAATGGTCAAGGAAGGTTTCGATCCGGAACCGTCCACACCGATTCAAGCACAAGCCAAGCTGACGAAAGAACTGGCGAGCTGGTCCAAGCTGATCAAGGAACGCGGCATTACTGCAGAATAATCTGAAAGGTCGTATAAATTGAAGGCGCCGATTTGAGATATCTCATTTTCATCGTTGCTGTAAGCAACGATGTCCAAGCTCAAATGGGCGCCTTGCATGTACCTCACTCTTGGAACAAAGAGAAGCAGTCATGACTATCACTTTGCATCCTCACAATCCGGCCAAGGCCTTGTTTCCCGAGAGCGACAGCCTGCTAATCGACACGGACGCCGGCGTGCAAATACATGCGAGGGTATTTGGTGAGGGCCCGCCTTTGCTGTTACTGCACGGTCATCCGCAAACACATGCAATCTGGCATCGCGTAGCACCCGTCCTGGCTGCAAACTTCACGCTGGTATTGGCTGATTTGCGTGGTTACGGTGATTCATCCAAGCCGCAAGGCGACGCCGACCATGGCAACTACAGCAAACGCACGATGGCCTTGGACATGCTCCGTGTGATGCAAGCGCTGGGGCACGAAAGATTCGTCGTGTTGGCGCACGACCGTGGTGCGCGTGTGGCACATCGATTGGCAGTTGACCATCCGGCTGCCGTATCGCGACTCGTGACGCTGGACATCGCGCCTACATTGGCGATGTACGAGCAAGCAGGTCAGGCTTTTGCGCGCGCCTACTGGCACTGGTTTTTCCTGATTCAGGCAGCGCCGTTGCCCGAGCGCTTGATTGAAGCCGATCCGGCCGCCTACATTCGCGATGTGATGGGTCGCCGTCATGCCGGTCTGGCGCCGTTCGATCCGCGTGCGCTGGCTGAATACATGCGTGCGATGGCATTGCCTGGTGCAGCACATGGCCTGTGTGAAGACTACCGCGCAGCAGCGGATATCGATTTAGTGCACGAACAAGCCGATCGCGATGCAGGACACAAGATGAGCCAGCCACTGTTGGCGCTGTGGGGTGCCGAAGGCGTTGCGCAGCGCTGCTTTGACACACTGGCTGAATGGCGTCGTGTGGCAAGCGACGTGCGCGGACAAGCGTTGCCTTGTGGGCATTACATTCCCGAAGAAGCGCCGGAAGCATTGCTGGCACTTGTGCTGCCTTTTCTGAAGGCAACATCCTGAACCCACATCTAAAATCCGGACCAGGCGCGTCAAGCAACGCTGCATCACTACCGAATAATCTAAAAGGTCGATTCATATGACACGCACGCTTTACCAAAAACTGGTGGATACGCACACGGTAGCGCAGCTCGACAGCGACAACGTCCTGCTTTTCGCCGATCTGCATTTGCTCAACGAGTACACCAGCCCGCAAGCTTTTGCCGGCCTGGACGAGCGTGGCTTGCGCACGTTAATGCCCGGGCAGAACGTCGCCACGGTGAGTCATATTATTCCGACTCGTCCGGATCACCTGCGCATCATTCAGGATACGGATTCGGCGCTGCAAGCCAGCAATCTCAAGCGTAATTGCGACCTGCACGGCATTCCTCTTTTCGACACCAATGACGCGCTGCAGGGGATAGAACATGTCATTGCGCCGGAGCACGGCATGATTCGTCCCGGCATGGTTGTCATCTGCGGTGATAGTCATACGACTACCTACGGTGCGCTCGGTGCGCTGGGTTTCGGAATCGGTACAACAGAAGTCGAGCATGTGCTGGCCACACAGACATTGGTGTATCGCCTCGCGCAAAACATGCGTATCCGCGTTGACGGCAATCTGCCGCACGGCACCACCGCCAAGGATCTGGTCCTGATGATCATCAGCCGTATAGGTGCGCAGGGTGCGCGCGGTTTTGTGGTCGAGTTTTGCGGTACGGCCATCGAGGCATTAAGCATAGAAGCTCGCTTTACCCTGTGCAATATGGCGGTGGAGGCAGGCGCCCGCGGCGGCCTGATTGCGCCGGATCAAAAGACGGCCGAGTACGTGTTGCAACGTGCACCCGATCTCGCGCTGAACCCGGACTGGCGACAGGCAGCAATCGCAGATTGGCAAGCTTTGCGCAGCGATGAAGACGCAGTGTTCGATATTGAACATGTTTTTGCTGCCGAAGATGTAGCGCCATTCGTTACGTGGGGCACCAGTCCGGATCAGGCTATTCCGATTACCGGACACATTCCGACTTGCACGGAAGACGGCATTGAAAAACAAAGTGCCGAACGTGCGTTGCGCTATACCGGATTAACAGCTGGCATGCTGCTGGAAGGTTTGCCGGTCGAGCATGTTTTTATCGGGTCATGCACGAATGGCCGGATTGAGGATCTGCGTGCGGTGATTGAAACGATAGGCGACCGCAAGGTTGCGCCGGGCGTGCGTGCAATGGTCGTCCCCGGCTCGGGCGCGGTGCGCATGCAGGCAGAGGAGGAGGGCATCGCTGCAAAGCTGATCGCTGCCGGCTTCGAGTGGCGCAAGCCAGGCTGTTCCATGTGTCTGGCGATGAACGACGATGTCCTCGCCCCAGGCACACGCTGCGCTTCGACCACCAATCGCAACTTCGAGGGAAGACAGGGGCGCGATTCGATTACCCATCTGATGAGTCCGGCAATGGCTGCTGCTGCTGCCGTGACAGGCAAGATTACCGATGTACGCAAACTGGTGAAACAATGAAATCAAAAACCACTGTGATAGAAGGAATCGCGGCTTCTTTGCCGCTGGCGAACCTCGATACCGATCAGATCATGCCCAAGCAGTTTTTGCGCGGGATAGACAAGAAGGGTCTGGCCGCTGGCTTGTTATATGACTTGCGGTTTCATCCGGATGGCACGCCCCGTCCGGACTTCATCTTGAATCTTCCCCAGTATCGTGCCGTTTCAATTCTGGTTGGCGCAGCCAACTTTGGCTGCGGCTCAAGTCGTGAACATGCGGTATGGGGTATGCAGCAATTCGGTATCAAAGCGGTGCTGGCACCGAGCTTTGGAGAAATTTTTTATTCCAATGCGATGAATAACGGCCTTTTGCTGGTCAAGTTGCCTGAAGACGCGCTTTCGCAATTGCTGGAGCAAGGTGGGCAGGAGCCTGTGCACCTGGTGATTGATATTCAAAAAATGGAAGTCAGTAACGGCAAATTATCTGTTCCTTT
>NZ_JBEBPO010000111.1:0-6839 GCF_040395855.1 Herminiimonas fonticola
TGGTGGGCCTCCCGTGAGTCGAACACGGCACCAACGGATTATGAGTCCGCTGCTCTAACCAAGCATGAGCTAGAGGCCCGTAACCTGACTAGATATTAATTACCTTCGAGGAAGCTTTTCAGTTTATCCGAACGTGAAGGATGACGCAATTTCCGCAACGCTTTTGCTTCAATTTGGCGTATGCGTTCGCGTGTTACGTCGAACTGTTTGCCAACTTCTTCCAGCGTGTGGTCGGTCGACATTTCGATACCGAAACGCATACGCAATACTTTTGCTTCGCGTGGCGTCAATGAATCGAGTACGTCCTTGACTACGCCGCGCATCGAAGCGTGCAACGCTGCATCGGCTGGCGCCAATGTGTTGTTGTCTTCGATGAAATCGCCCAGATGTGAATCGTCGTCGTCGCCGATCGGTGTTTCCATCGAAATCGGTTCTTTGGCGATCTTCATGATCTTGCGGATTTTATCTTCCGGCATTTCCATCTTGATCGCCAAGGTCGCTGGATCCGGCTCGGCACCGGTTTCCTGCAGGATTTGACGCGAGATGCGGTTCATCTTGTTGATCGTTTCGATCATGTGCACAGGAATACGGATCGTGCGTGCCTGATCGGCGATCGAACGGGTGATCGCCTGGCGAATCCACCATGTTGCGTAGGTCGAGAATTTAAAGCCGCGACGGTATTCAAACTTGTCGACTGCCTTCATCAAGCCGATGTTGCCTTCCTGGATCAAATCGAGGAATTGCAAACCGCGGTTGGTGTATTTTTTCGCGATCGAAATCACCAGGCGCAAGTTGGCCTCGGTCATTTCCCGTTTCGCTTTGCGCGCCTTCATTTCACCGGCAGCCATCTTGCGGTTAATCGCACGCAAGTCTGGCAATGGCAATACGACGCGTGCCTGCAAATCGATCAATTTTTGCTGCAGCTCTTTGACAGCCGGCACGTTACGCGCAAGTACAACGCTATATGCGTGATTGCCGTCAACTTCGCCATCAACCCAGTCCAGATTGGTTTCATTGCCTGGAAAAACCTTGATGAAATGATTGCGAGGCATTTCACAACGATTCACGGCAATGTCGAGAATCTGTTTTTCGATTTGGCGCACTTCATCTACCTGGCCACGCAAGGTATCGCACAGTTTTTCAACAACCTTGGCGGTAAAACGTATGCTCAGCAATTCGTTGGAAATAATTTCCTGCGCCTTCACGTAAGGCTTGGAGTTGTAACCTTCCTTCTCGAAGGCTTTGCGCATCTTGTCGAATTGCTGGGCGATCGTCGCAAACTTGGCGAGCGATTCGCGCTTCAGTTGTTCGATTTGCTCTGTGGTAAAGCCGGCGGCACCTGAAGCGGCGGCGGCAGGCGTTTCTTCTTCTTCCTCTTCTTCTTCCTCTTCCTCTTCCTCTTCTTCGTCGTCCGAAGAGGCAGCAGGCGTAGGCGCAATCACAGGCTCGGATGCATTCATATCGACCAAACCGTCAACGATTTCGTCGATCTTGGTTTCATCTTTGGAAATACGTTCGGCGGCAGCCATGATTTCAGCAATCGTGGTCGGGCACGCCGAGATGGCCTGGATCATGTCGCGCAAGCCATCTTCGATACGCTTCGCAATATCGATTTCGCCTTCGCGTGTCAGCAGTTCAACCGAACCCATTTCGCGCATGTACATGCGTACTGGATCGGTTGTGCGGCCGAAATCGGAATCGACGGTAGACAGCGCAGCTTCGGCAGCCGCTTCAGCTTCATCGTCGCTGGCAACCGTTGCCACGTTGTCGGACAGCAGCAATGTCTCGGCATCCGGCGCCTGTTCATAGACCGCGATACCCATGTCATTGAAGGTGCCGATGATGCCTTCGATCGCTTCCGGATCGATGATGTTTTCCGGCAGGTGATCGTTGATTTCTGCGTACGTCAGGAAGCCACGTTCCTTGCCGAACTTGATCAGCGTTTTCAGCTTTTGACGACGTGCCTCGAGCTCTTCTTCGCTGGCTTCCGTGTCGTTCGAGAACGCATCTTTCAGCAATGCTTTTTCTTTTGCCTTGCGATCCTTGGCTTTTGCCTTGTCGACGGCTTTCAATTCTGCACGTTCGACAGCATTCAATGCTGCAACTTCGTCGTTCTCAGGCTGGAATTCTTTTGGCTTGCGACCGCGACGACCAGGCACCTTGATCGACGGCAGGATATAGCCGGACGTATCAATGGCGGCTAGTGTGGCCGCATCAGTAGTTTGACTGACAGTCGGCGTGATCATGACGTTGACGCCAGGACGCGACTCGACTTTTGGTTCGACTTTTGCTGACTTGCCAGCAGACTTCACTTCAGATTTCTTATTTGTCACAGGGGCTTTCGATTGCACTGATACCGGCTTTGCAGCAACTTTGGATGAAGGTTTGGCCGCCGCAGATTTCGCTACCGGAGTAACGGATTTCGTTGGCGCCTTGGTTGGCGACTTTACTGCCTTTACACTGGACGACACAGCCTTGCCTGCAGGCTGGCTGGCTACTTTTTTTGCCACAGGTTTAGTCGAATTCGCTGCAGCCGTTTTGGCTTTGCTCGCAGCAAGTGTCTGGGTTTTCGCGGGTTTCTTCATTGCATTCGCCATTGGATCAACTACCAACTGGGTTATGCCCTGAAACGCAGCTGAGGCTGCGCTCAATGAGCAGATGTGCGCATTCACTTCCGGCTTCCGCCCGCGCAAGTTAATTGATTTTCTTTTCGATCACTACACTAGCTACAACTCTAAGGCGTTGAATCGAAAGCCTTTAATTATAGCATATGGGGGCGCACTCGCCCTCTACACAAGAGCAAAATCAGCCCCTTTGCGTCATTTCCGCCTGCGCCTGACGTCGCAATTGCTCTTGCTGCACGGTCAATTCGCGATAGCGCGCCTGCGCCTGTTCGCTGCTCAAACCACTGGCGATCAGCGTTTCCATTTCGGTCGCCAGCATCTTCATTTTGGTCTGCCGGATCGCACCAGCCAGCTCGAGACGAGCGACATCGACATCCGATTCAGATTCGGCCGCGATCTCTGCGACCAGCGAATCGAAATCCGAGCCGGTGGAACGCAACAATTCCGCCAGCGTTGCAAAATTCGCATGCGCGCCCATTTCACGACTCATTGTTACCAGTTGCACCAGCATATCGGCCCTCTCGGGTGCAAAATGCGCCGCCACATCCAGCGCAGCCTGATCGAGTTCTGCTGCCAGAACCGGGTGTGCCACCAATAGACGCATGATCTGGCGTTCCAGCCCAACCGGCGCCGTGCGTTTGCCTTTCGGTGGTGCAGCCCGCACGCGTGAAATCGGTTGCGCCAATTCAAACAGGGCTTCGATTTCTGCCGGCGTACTTTCCGTAATCTGCGCCAGGCCGCGCACGATCTGCAAACGCAATGACGATGCCGGCAATGCCTGCAACAAGGGCTTGGCGTCAAATTGCGTACGCGCCCTGCCTTCCGGCGTGCCGAGATCGTTATCACCCACCGCTTCCTTCAGCAGGAATTGCGACAAGGGCATTGCATCCTGCACCTGCTTTTCAAACGATTCAGTGCCCATTGCACGGATATAACTATCCGGGTCATGCTCGCTAGGCAAGAACAGGAATTTGATTACCTTGTTGTCGCCCGCATACGGCAAACTGGCTTCCAGCGCGCGTCTCGCCGCACGTCGGCCGGCCTTGTCGCCATCGAAACTGAAAATCACCTGATCGGTTTGACGCAGCAGCTTTTGTACGTGTATCGGTGTACAGGCGGTTCCCAGCGTTGCCACCGCTTGCGGAAAACCGAGTTGCGCCAGTGCGACCACATCCATATAGCCTTCTGTTACCAGGGCGTAGCCGGCCTCGCGTATTGCCTGCCGCGCTTCAAACAAGCCATACAGTTCACTACCCTTTTGAAATAAGGGCGTTTCGGGCGAATTCAAGTATTTGGGCTCACCGTCACCCATCACGCGGCCACCAAAACCGATAACCTGGCCCTTGGAATTACGAATCGGGAACATGATGCGATCGCGGAATCGATCGTAGCGTTTGCGCTGGCGATGATCTGCACCTTCTTCTTCAGCCTTGTCGATCACCAGGCCGCATTCGACCAGCGCATCCAGTTCGTAATCAGGGAACACCGCGCGCAAACCATCCCAGCCGTCCGGCGCATAACCCATGCCGTAACGCGCCGCGACTTCACCCGTCAGCCCACGCCCAATCAAATAATTTTTTGCGCTTTCAGCATGCCGCAATTGCTGGCGATAAAAATCGCATGCGCGATTCATCGCTTCCGACAGGGCCATGCTTTTCGCCTGCTGCTCAGCTCGCTGCGCTGGCGGCAAGCGATCTTCGGCTTCGGGCACGATCATGCCAACATTTTGTGCCAGATCCTTGACCGCCTCGACAAAACCCATGCCGGAATATTCGATCAAAAATCCGATTGCCGTGCCATGCGCGCCGCAGCCGAAGCAGTGATAAAACTGCTTGGTCGGACTGACGGTAAAACTGGGGGATTTTTCGTTGTGAAACGGGCACAGGCCCATGAAATTGGCGCCGCCCTTCTTCAACTGCACGTAACGGCCCACCACATCGACAATATCGACACGGTTCAGCAGATCCTGGATAAACGACTGTGGAATCACGTCGGTATCAAGCTAATCGTGAGTTTGAATAGGGCAGCAAAAAGGCGCTTAGCCTTTGGTCAATGCAGCCTTGACCAGGCCGGATACAGCAGTCATATCGGCACGGCCGGCGAGCTTCGCCTTCAAGATTGCCATGACTTTGCCCATATCCTGCGGACCGGCAGCACCGGATGCGGCCATGGCAGCAGCGACTTCGCCTTGTACTTCTGCATCCGACAAGGCGCTAGGCATATAAGTCGTCAAGACAGCGAGTTCCGCTTCTTCGATATCGACCAGATCCTGGCGTCCGCCAGCCTGGAATTGCGAAATCGAATCCTTGCGCTGCTTGATCATTTTTTCAATGATCGCCAGCACTTGCGTATCGTTCAACTCAATGCGCTCATCCACTTCCTTCTGCTTGATGGCAGAAGTAATCAGGCGAATTGTGCCGAGTTTGGCCGCTTCCTTGGCGCGCATTGCCGATTTCATGTCTTCAGTGATCTGTTCTTTCAGGCTCATACGCACTCCGCTATCTGATAAGTAATCGTTAAAACAAGGGATCATTAAAAACGCCAAAACCCGCTGCGGACCAACACCGGAGCGGGTTTGCAACCAATTTCTTGAACCGCACGCACAATGGGCGCGCAGCTTGCAGGAATTAGTACAGCTTTTTAGGCAATTGCTGGCTACGGATACGCTTGTAATGGCGTTTCACAGCAGCAGCGAGCTTGCGCTTGCGCTCAGCAGTTGGCTTCTCGTAAAACTCGCGCGCGCGCAAATCGGTCAGCAAACCAGTTTTTTCAATGGTGCGCTTGAAGCGACGCATAGCGACTTCGAACGGCTCGTTTTCTTTAAGGCGGATAGTGGTCATGTAAATGTAAACCAATGTTGGGTAGTGAGTCGAAGAGTATAGCAGTCTTGTTCCGCAAATGGAAGACTCTTTATTCGTCTGTGTGCAGGTTTAGGGGAAAGCGCCACGCAAACCCCTCCATCTCGCCGGAAAAGCAAGACTGGCCGAATGCTTTGGGCTCGCAATCAAACCGCTTGCCCTGCCGCAACACCGGACGCCCAGGCCCACTGGAAGTTATAGCCGCCCAGCCAGCCGGTAACATCAACCGATTCGCCAATGAAATGCAAACCCGGCACTTTGCTTGCCATCATCGTCTGTTGTGATAACTCACGCGTATCGATACCGCCCAGCGTTACCTCCGCCTTGCGATAGCCTTCCGAACCATTCGGGATAATGCTCCAGTGATTGATTGAAGCACCCAACTGGCGCAGCTGCTTGTCCTGCATGTCGGCGACGCGCGCATCACCTTTAAAGCCGTTGACCACCAGCCACTCGTCAGCCAGCCGTGACGGCAACCATTGCGCCAATTGATTGCCGAGATTTTTCTTGCTGCTGGATTTGCCTTCTATCAGTGCTTCGGCAATATCGGTATCCGGTGCCAGATTGATAATCAATGGCGTACCCGGCTGCCAAAAGCTGGAAATCTGCAGAATCGCCGGACCGGACAGGCCGCGATGCGTAAATAACAAATCTTCCTTGAAATAACCGCGCGCCTTTTTGATGCCGGTTTCCACTTCTACCGGCAAGGCAATGCCGGCCAGCGCCACAAACGGCTGCCAACTGTCGGCATCAAAGGTCAAAGGCACCAGCGCCGGACGCGGCTCGATCATTTTCAAGTCGAACTGTTTGGCTATGCGGTAGGCAAAATCGGTGGCGCCGATTTTGGGGATCGACAAACCGCCGGTCGCAATCACTACGCTGCCGGCAAGGATGTCGCCGGTATCTGTTTCAATCCGGAACAGCTCGCCATCTTTATTGATCGTCTTGACGTTGCACGGCATACGCCACATTACATTGCCAAGCGCACATTCGGCTTTCAGCATATCGATGATGTCTTCGGCCGTATCGTCGCAGAACAACTGTCCCTTGTGTTTCTCGTGATAAGCGATGCGATAGCGCTTCATCAGCGCGAGAAAATCCTGCGGCGTGTAACGCGACAATGCACTTTTACAGAAATGCGGATTTTGCGACAGGAAGTTTTGCGGTGTCGCCTCGATGTTGGTGAAATTGCAGCGACCGCCGCCGGAGATGCGGATTTTTTCTGCGAGTTTGGCTGCGTGATCGATCAGCACCACGCTTTTGCCGCGTTGCCCGGCGACCGCCGCGCACATCATGCCTGCAGCACCGGCGCCGATTACGGCAACATCAACTTGTTTTGTCATGACTTACTACCAGC
>NZ_JBEBPO010000112.1:0-6670 GCF_040395855.1 Herminiimonas fonticola
GGACGCTCCAGCGTCACGGTCGGATTGAGTTCGGTGCCGGCCACCAGCGGTGCGACGGCGGCCTGGAAGAGTTCGGTGATGCGTTGTTTTTGTGCTGCGAGCATGGATGTGTTTCTGACGGTGCAAGCACCGCGCCTTGAATTGGAATAAACGTAGGCGGAATTATACTGGCTAGCCAGCCTTCATCCGCCCAATTTGTCGCGGCAATATGCGTCTATGAAGCGTGACATCTGGAAGGCCTGCGGCTCCCACGGCAAAGCGGAGAGTTTTTTCTCTGCCGTGAAGATGTAAGCACACGCTATCACGCTTTCACCAGAATTTATCACAACATCTATCAACTCGCGACGATATTCGCACCCTTCAAAGGCATCCAGCGCAGCAACGTCCGCTGCCGCCACATCGAAGTAAAGCACCCCTTCTACCGACGCTTGCGGGTTGGCGATCATGCCGGGATACGTATCGTCGGCGAGCGCATAGCGTGCGTAACCATATGCCATTGCCGGAACTGAGCGGTAATCGCCGCGCACGACGCGTTGCCAGATTTCCGGGAACATCAATGAACCGTAAGTGAATAGCTGCATGCTTTCCTGAGTTGAAATGCCGTTGCAAGGAGTGCTTATTTTAAGGTGCGGACCAAGCGGCTGCAGACGGCCAACTTCAAGCGCCCAAATAAAGTCCCGCAACGTGTGCGACAAGATCATGTTGATGGACGCACGTTGCTAATATTCCAATGCACTGCTAATGTTGAAACACGTTGTCGCTCATTAGAAATATCAAGAAAACGTTAACAAGAAATAGAAATGGTCGAGACAACAGCCGACACGTCACACCGTAGCTGCAGCACAGAATCTGCTTCCCTCTTTCATATCGAACGCTACTGGAGAATCGCTCATGCTTGAACTCATATCCGACCCGCAAATCTGGATGGCCTTTATTACGCTGACTGCGCTGGAACTGGTGCTTGGCATCGACAACATCATTTTCATTTCCATCCTGGTCGACAAGCTGCCGGTCGAGCGACGCGAGTTCGCGCGCAAGCTGGGCCTGTTCATCGCCATGTTCATGCGCATAGGCTTGTTGATGGTGCTGGCCTGGATAGTCGGATTGGTCGAACCATTGTTTACCGTGATGAATCAGGAAATTTCCGGGCGGGATTTGATATTGATAGGCGGCGGACTATTCCTGATATGGAAAAGCACCGGCGAAATCCATCAATCGCTGGAAGGCGAAGAAGGCCATACCTCCAGCGCAGTCCAGGCAACGTTCACTGCTGTGATTCTGCAGATCATGGTGGTGGATATGGTGTTTTCGCTGGATTCCATCATCACGGCGGTTGGCATGGTCGATCACATCGAAGTGATGGTGGCTGCGGTGATCGCCTCGGTCGGCTTGATGATGGTGTTTGCCGGCCCGATCGGGCGCTTCGTATCGCGCCATCCGTCGATCAAGATACTGGCGCTGGCCTTCCTGGTCGCGATCGGCGTGGTGCTGCTCGCCGAAGGATTCGATCACCACGTTCCAAAAGGATATATCTACAGCGCAATGGCGTTTGCCCTGATCGTTGAGGTGATCAATATCCAGATGCGCGCGCGCGCTGCCGCCAAACCCGTACATTTGCATGCACCTTATTCAAGCGATCCAAAAAGCGAATGAGCAGATAAAAAGCCGGGGCAGTAAATGAAAGGGGCAGCATCCAAACAGATGCCGCCCCTTTTCACATTCTTTTTACGCTTTTCTTCAGTGCGCTACGTATCCGTTTTGCGCCAGGCTGCCAGCTCAATCTGCAAGCTTGCGCGAGCTTCGTTTGTGCCAGCGATAGCGCGCCTGCAAGTGCCAGACCACATTAACCATTACATATCCGGCCAGCGCCGACACCACCGCGATGATGGCCAGGCCTGCCATGAACTCCGGGCCAACGGTTTGTACCCAGGCGATCAGATTGTCGAACCAGTGACTGACTTCGCCTTGTTCGTTGACGACTTTATCAAACATGCCCGTACCCGGTGCGCCGGCGGCAACTTGATCCGATCCAATCAGGAAGTTACCCAGCCGGTAGGCGGCGTAATAAAGCGGCGGCACAGTAAACGGATTCGTCACGAAAGTGGCAAACGCGGCAACCGGCAAATTAACCCGCACCAGAATCGCACCTATCGTCCCAAACAATATTTGTGCAAACGGAATCAGGATGCCAACGAACAAGCCGACTGCCAGGCCGCCGGCCACACCACGCCGATTGAACTGCCAGAGAAAATGATGATGCAGATAACAGCTGAACGGCTTCAGGAAACGATTTTCCTGAATACTCTGGGACGTCGGTATATGTTTGAAGAATCTGCTGCGACGCATGCGACTATTACTCCTGTTATAAGGTCAAACATGTCCATAGGCATGCTGTCGGCCAAGTAATATCAATTACCCAAAGAATGAGACACCGGCATCTACGCATAATTCACGGCAATAGATTCTTGCCTGAATGAAGTCGGCAATGCTACACGCAGAAGATGGCTATTTGCAAAGCCCAGCTCAGCGGGCCGCAGCCAGCGCTTCGATCGCCTCGCGATCCGTCATGAAAATATGCGTCGGCGGCAAGCCTTCCAGCCAGCGCGCATCTTCCAGCACATCCCATACCTGTTTCTTGATCGCCGAAACATAGAGATCGATACCCATGCTTTTCAAGGTGATCTGCAACGATTCCAGCGTATCGACGCCGGTCGCATCGATATCGTTGACCGAACCGACACACAGCAACAGACGTCTGATCTGCGGATCGCGGCTGCACTGTTCGACCACAAAATGATCCAGCACGCCGCCGGTCAGGAAATTCAGCGCGGCATCGATGCGCACCACCAGCAGATCGTCTGCCAGACGCGGCAGATCAAAGCGCTGGCGGTCACGCAAGGTACCGTCTGCATGCTGGCTGACTTCTATGATGCGCGGCTGCATATGCCGATAAAGATAGGACACCATCGTCAGCGTGATACCTACCATCACGCCCCAGTGCAGGCGCGGCATGGCGGCGATGGTGACCACAAAGGTGACAACAGCAATCGCGCCATCGTCACGTGAAATGGAAAACAGCCGCTTGAAGGCACCGAAATCGAACAGGCTGAAGACCGGCATGATGATCAGTGCGGCCAATGCCGAGCGCGGCACGTAATACAGCAGATCGGTAAAGAACAGCAGGCAAACCAGTACGCAAATCAATGTGAATACGGTAGCCCATGCGCTGGTTGCGCCGGCATACAGATTGAGCGCCGAGCGCGAGAAGGAACCGCTGACCGGAAACGCACCGGAAAATCCGCTCGCCACTTTTGCCAGACCCTGACCTATCAGCTCCTGGTTTTCATCCCAGCGTTCGCGCCGCTTGCGCGCCAGTACACGGCAGCTCGACATCGCTTCGGTAAAACTGATCAATGCCAGCACCAGCCCGGCCGACCACAATTCGCGGTGCTGCTCGAATGAAATCGCCGACGGCAGCACCAGCGGTGGCAAACCCTTGGCAATGTCGCCCACGACTTCACCGCCGGCTGCCGCATAGCCCAGCGCCCAGCTGAGCACAGTCGCCAGTATCGTCACGAACAGAATGGTGGGAAAGCGCGGGAAAAACCGCTTGCCGAGCGCCAGCAGCAACAAGGTGCCGGCACCGAATGCCGTCGTCATCAGCATATGCGATGGCGCTGCGCTGATACGCTCGAACACCCGCAGCGGATTGCTGCTGAAAATATCGACGATGCCCAGCAAGGTCGGCAATTGCGACATCATGATGATGATCGCTGCAGCGTTGATGAAACCGACGATCACCGGCTGCGACACCAGATTGCTCAGGCGGCCAAGGCGGAATGCGCCGAGTAAAAACTGTATCGCACCGGAATAGATGGACAGCCAGATTGCCAGCGCCACCCATTGTTCGGAGGCCGGTACCGCCAGCGGCGAGAGCGAACCGAATACCAGCAGACTCGACAGCGCAGCCGGCCCCACTGCGAGCAAGGCGGACGAGCCCCACAACACGCCGACCAGGCTGGGAATCAGCGCCGCATACAAACCTGTCGCCGCCGGCATGCCAGCCAGTGTTGCGTAGGCAACTGCCTGCGGGATCAGCACCATGCCGACACTGAGGCCGGCCCAGGCATCGTTTTTCAGCGTGGCCAGCGTCGGTCGCGGCCAGCGCAGGAAAGGAAAAAAGCGTTTGATGTCGAAAGCAGAATTCATGGTGGAAACAAAACAATTTTCAGGAAGGAAGGGCGTCTCAAAATAAGCAATACGGATAGGGCAGCTTGCCGCTTTGCAACACTGTCTGGCAGCGCCGCCCTTTACCGCTACCGCACCGCGCGTACAATAGCCCGATGGATATCACACTGCCCGAACTCGAACAGGTCATCAATTACTGGCGCACGCAACGCCCGTCGACCGGCGAAGAGCGTGCCTTGTCGCCGGAAGTAAACGGTCTGGCGAAACTGTATGCGCTGATGATTTTTCATCGCAAAAAATCCATCCCGCTCGAAACGCTGGACCCGGTTTGCCTGCAACTGATAGAAGGCTGGCGCAAGCGGGCTGCATAACTTTCTCCGGTGACAATCAGGCCGTCATGTGCCGCGCCTGACGTTGCGGCGCCGCATGTTCGGCTTTCTTCTCCGCCGTCTTTTCAGCTTTTTTCAAGGCCTGCGTCTTCAGCTTGGTGTTGGCCTGTCCGGCGTAATCACTGCGCAACACGGCCGCCGCCTGCTCTTCATCCATCCCTTCGCTGACCAGCCATTGCGCCACCAATACCGCCAGGCGTTCCAGCGCAATCCGGTTGGTGGCATCGGTAGTCGCATACAACCAGTTCGACAGTCGCATGAAATTGGCGAACGGCGAAGCGGACAATGGACTGTTCAGTATCAGCGGCAGCGTATGTGCAAAGCGTCCCGAGTTGGCGACCAGATCCCAGTAGCGCGCAAAACGCACCAGTTGCTGCATCGCATTGAAGTCTATGCGGTCGGTCGCCAGTATCGTGTACGGTGGATGCGGATCAAACACCATGCCGTATTGCTCGGTATGGCGAATGATGGGCGTACCGCGCAGGCGCTTCAGGATGCCGAACTGGATTTCATGCGGCTGCAATTCCAGCAGGCGATCGAAGCCGCGCGCAAAGCTGGCGATATCTTCACCCGGCAGGCCGGCAATCAAATCGACGTGCAAGTGCGCATGCGAGTGTTCGCACAGCCAGCGGATGTTTTCTGCGGCCTTTTCGTTATTCTGCTTGCGGCTGACCAGCGCCTGCACTTCCGGATTGAAACTCTGGATGCCGATTTCAAACTGCAAGGTTCCAGGCGGAAATTTCATGATGCCTTCCTTCAAGGCATCCGGCAGATGATCGGGCACCACTTCAAAGTGCGCGAATACCGGATCTTGCGGATTCGCCTCCAGCTTGTCGAGGAAGAACTGCATGATCTTCAAACTGGTCTTGATATTCAGGTTGAAGGTGCGATCGACGAACTTGAACAGCCGCGCGCCACGCGCATGCAGGACTTCCAGTTCAGCGAGAAAGAGATCGATATCGAAAGGCCACGCGGTTTTATCCAGCGCAGACAGGCAGAATTCGCATTTGAACGGACAGCCGCGCGACGCTTCCACGTACAGCGTGCGATGCGCAATATCTTCATCGGTGTACAACTGATACGGCATCGTCAGTTCCGCCAATGGCGGCTGCACGCCAGCATGGATTTTCATCAACGGTTTGGGGCCGTACAGTATCTGTTTGCACAAAGCGGGAAACGTGACATCGCCCCAACCGGTGACCAGGTAATCGGCCAGTTGCACGATGCTTTGCTCGTTCGATTCGTGGGACACTTCCGGCCCGCCCAGCACGATCACAACTTCCGGCGCCACGCGCTTGAGCAATGCAACCAGCTTGGTGGTTTCTTCAACGTTCCAGATATACACGCCGAAACCGATGATGCGCGGCTGATGCGCGAGCAGCTTTTCGACCATGTCGGTGGCGCGCGCACCGATCACGAATTCCTGCAATTGCGTCACACCTTGCAGTTCGCCCATGTTTGCCAGCAGACAGCGCAAACCCAGCGATGCGTGCGTGTAACGGGCGTTGAGTGTGGAAAGCAGTATGGTCATTGAAACGGTAGCAGTAAGGGAAGCGCCCATTCTACGCCGCCCGGCCTGAAAATCGTTCGGTTTGCGTACACCCGGGCGCCGTCTCTTCCTATAATGACAATTCTTTCGCGCCGCACATGCGTATTCAGCACGATTCATTTCAAAAAGAACAATTCATGTCATCTTTATCGATGTCTTCATTATTTCGATTCGCCGGATTCTACCTGCTGATGTTTACTGCAATGGCAAGCCACACAGCGTATGCACAGTCTGCATCTTCAATGGCCATCGCCGAAGTCGATCAGAACATGTGCCAGACCATGCGCGACATGAATGTGCTGCACAAGAATGCGCCGGTCAGCTGTGCGCAACTGCGCGTCGTGCATTTTTCCTATCTGGGGCTGGACGGCAAGGTGCACGACGATGGCGCAGTGATGGTCATGGCAGCGCTGGCTGATCATGTCCAAGCCATCTTCGCTACGCTGCTGCAAAGAAAATTTGCACTCGCCGGAGCACAGTTGATGCAGCATTATCGCGGTGACGATCTGGCCGCAATGCGCGCCAACAATACCTCCGCCTTCAA
>NZ_JBEBPO010000113.1:0-6572 GCF_040395855.1 Herminiimonas fonticola
CAAAAGCTTCTTTCCAGCGGAGAGCGGGAAGTGGTTTCCGGCCAGATTGGCGAACTGGTCATGCGCGAATTGCAGCGTCTCGACAAGATTGCCTATATCCGCTTTGCCTCGGTGTATAAAAGTTTTGAAGATGTGGCGGAGTTTCAGGATGCGATTGCCGAAGTGGGGCGAGAGCGCAAATCTCCATCCAAGTAACAGGATTCAACATGGCTCGCGACGCGGGCCATTTTTTTGCCCGGAATAAAACGCCGCTGATCTTTCATGCTCCGAACGCGAATGAAAATATGCATCCCATATTGATGGGATACGAAAAAATATAAATTATTGCAACAATCGTCGCTACTCAAAAACCTCGTTTTTGTTTGCATGCTCTGTTTTGAACGGCAGCAATCATAGGTGGAAGGCGCGACATGATGACATCAGGCGAACACGGATTTTCCATGATCGAGGTGCTGATCTCGGTTTTCGTGCTGACGGCAGGTGTGATCGGCGCCGCAGGTATGCAACTGACTGCCTTGCGCACTGCGCAGCAATCCGCCTTGCAAACCCGTGCACTTTATCTGGCCAGCGATATGGCAGACATGATGCGTACAAATGTTGCGCAGATGCAGCTGGACGATAGCGCGAATCCTTATTTGCTGGTGGATTATCAGGCGTCTGGCACGTCGCATCATTTATCCGATTATTCGTGTTACGACGCAGGTGCGCATTGCGATGCAGAACAGCTTGCGCGTTTTGACATTGCGCATTTGCTGCAACAGCTGGATAGCGATTTCCCCGGCGGTCGTGTGCGCATCTGCCGCGATGCCTTGCCGTGGAATGCAGTAACCGGGCATTTCGCCTGGGAGTGCACGACAACAGCGAGTTCAGCCGCGAGCGCACCTGTCGTGATCAAGGTCGGCTGGCAGGAAAAAGATCGCGCTGGCAGTGTGCTTGACGATGCAGCAGCGCCAGGCATGGTATTGACCGTTGCAGGTTATGCAAAATGAAAAATCTGCCTGGTACCTGTCGATTGCAATCCGTGCTGCATCAGCAAGGATTGACGCTCATCGAGCTGATGATCGCTCTTGCTCTGGGTTTATTTATTGTATTCACTGCGATGGGTTTGCTGGTGGCGAGCAAGGCCGGCTATGTAATGCAGGATCAACAGGCGCAGATTCAGGAGACCGGACGTTACGCGATTGAAATCCTGTCGCGTGCAGTGCGCCAGGCCGGCTATGAAAACTGGCACAGCGCCGCAATGCCTACACAGGTAGACGCTACTTTCAGTGCCAGCGTCATCGGCAGAGATGCGATGACGCTGAAGAAAACCACACCGGCGCTCGATTCACTTACTGCGGCGGATGTCGTCAATGGCAGCGATGTACTGGCCTTGCGTTTTTTCGGTGACGACGCTTATGGTGAAGAGGGGGCGATCCTGAATTGCGCCGGCTTGCCTGTGGCCGCGACCGGTGCCGAACAGGAACGCGGCTGGAGCATTTTCTTTGTTGCCAGGGATAGTGCCGGCGAACCTGAACTGCGCTGCAAATATCAGTCAAAAACCAGCTGGAATGCAGATGCGATTGCGCGCGGCGTGGAATCATTTCAAGTCTTGTACGGTATCGATGCAGACGACGATGGCGTAGCGGAACAGTTCCTGAATGCCGATGGGATAAATGCTCTCGATGAACAATTACTGTTGAGTGGGGACAATGCATTGGCACGTGCCAGCGACTTCAATCGCCGGACGTACTGGAAAAAAGTCAGCGTGATCAAACTGGGTTTGCTGGTGCGCGGTTCGCAAGTTGCGCGCGACGATGCGCTCAGAAGCGAATACGACCTGTTCGGCGCTGCGTATAGCGATATGCATGCAGTCGGCGATAAAGGTGTACGGATTACGGAAAGTGTATTGCCGGGCGCCACAAAAAATCGCATCAGAAAAGTGTTCACGCATACGATTCAGTTACGTAATGCTGCGACAGGTAACGGTGCATGAAGAGCCTCCTGTTTATCTGCCGTCGACCGCAACAGGGCATGGTGCTGTTTTCAGTCTTGCTGATTCTTTTGATGGTTTTGTTACTTGGCCTTGCATCGGCGCAGATCGCCATGCAGGGTGAAAAATCATCGCGTAACGACAGGGACAGGCAGATTGCATTTCAGGCGGCGGAAGCGGCATTGCTGGATGCAGAGGTGGATATCGAACATTCGCCGGATCTCGCCAGATCGCGCAGCCATCTTTTCTCGCATTCCAGTGCACGGGGTTTCCCAGATGAGGCAGGTGCCGCATGCAGCAGTGGCATACAGAATCCGTATCTCGGCTTATGCCGTCATGCTGCGGAAGGAATGGTACCGAGCTGGCACGGCGTCGATTTTCTGGATGATACGGCGTCCACGACAAGTTCCGTACCATACGGGCAATTTACCGGCCGCGCTTTTCACACGGCAAATGGTTCCTTGCCGGGCAGGGTGCCGCGTTACATCGTTGAATTGATGCTGTATCGCAAGCCCGGCGAACGCAGTGATGTGCCCAGCTATTTTTACCGGATTACCGCCATCGGTTTTGGTGCGCGAGAGACGACGCAAGTTGTTTTGCAAACGGTTTATCGCAAGACGCATTGATGAACCCGCTATGCCTACGTGAACGCAGTAGATACAGATTCTGCATGACGCTGTTTCTGTCGCTGCTGCCATATTGTGTCAGCGCCGCCGTGCCGGAAGTCGCGCTGGAAACCGACCCGATGACGATATCGTGTGCCACGCAAGGGATGGGAGCACTGACGGCATCCGGCGCTACTGTATCGGCAACGAATGTTTCCGGTGCCGGCATTTACCTGTATCAGGCCGCATTCAATGCTGCAACAGGAAACGGTAGTCTGAAAAAATACCAATTAAGGTTTGACGGTGCAAACAGCACCATCCGCAAAGCGCCTAATGCCGATTGGGATGCGGCAGACATATTGACGGGTATGTCGTCTCCGGCGCAACCGGCTCCCAATCTGAGGCGCATCTATACAGCAGGGCTGACGGCAGACCAAACGCTGCGTACGATCCCATTTTTGTGGAGCGAATTTTCCGTTGCACAGCAAACCATATTGCATACATCCAAAGGTATAGACGATCAGCTTGGAGAAAAGCGTCTGGATTATTTGCGCGGCGGGCGCCGCTATGAATTGGGGCAGGTGGATGGCATCTTTCGCGCACGGGATCGTTTGCTGGGTGCGGTTGTGCATGCTGCACCGGTGTTCGTCGGCGCTCCCGATGCCGCTGTGCGAGGACCTGATTACCAGGCGTTTTACGATGCCGGCAAGACGCGGCGATCCGTCGTCTATGTCGGTGCTGCCGACGGCATGCTGCATGCGTTCGCTGCTGACACCGGTGAAGAATTGTTTGCCTATATTCCACAAGCCTTGTTCCATCACCTGACGCAATTGACTGCAGTCGATTATGTCTATCGCCCCTATGTGGACGGCGTGCTTGCAGTTGCTGAAGCGCGCCTCGGCCAGCAATGGAAGAGTGTGCTGGTCGCCGGCATGGGCAGCGGTGCGCAAGGCGTTTTTGCACTGGACGTGACGCGGCCTGAGCAGTTCGAGCGTGGGCTGGGTGTGCTGTGGGAATTTACCGATAAGGACGATGCAGATATCGGCCATGTAGTCGGTGCGCCGCTGATAGCAAAATTCAAGATCGGTATCAGCAAGGGCGCACCGATTTACCGCTATTTCGCAGTGGTGGCAGGCGGCTTGAATAACTACCGCGATGATGGCGTCGGAAAATTCAACGCACAGGCATCCGGTGCATTGTTTCTGCTGGCGCTGGATAAAGCCGGAGCGGATAAATGGATAGCCGGCCTCAACTATTTCAAGTTCCTTGTTCCGATCAGCGACAAGAATATGGTCAATGGTTTGATGGCGCCATCGGCGGTTCTTGCTGCCGATGGTGCGGTGAGCCATGTCTATGCCGGCGATTTGCAGGGTAATCTCTGGCGTTTCAATTTTGCCGGCAATGCTCCATGGTCGAATGCGCTGGGTAGTATGCCGCTCAAACCATTGTTTACTGCCAGCGATGCACAGCGGAACCGGCAGCCGATTACGCAGAAAGCCCAGGTGGTTTTTGCTGCTGACGATGCGTATATGGTCTTGTTTGGCACAGGGAAGTTTCTGGAAGGCTCCGATCTGGATAGGCAGCGTTTCACAGGCCAGTCCTTTTACGCCATCCTCGATATCCTGGACAACAAGACGGTGATGCGCAGTCAGCTCACGGAAAGAAAGCTGGCGGCAACGCATGCCGGTGGCAATACATTGGAAATCAGTGGCAGCACTGTGCGGTACAGCGCGCCAGGCGTGACGGAAAAAGGCTGGTATGTCGATTTCACCGATGCAAACAAGAGCGGTGAGCGCAGCATCGCCAGCGCGCAAATTATCGACGGAAATCTGTTTTTCAATACCTACATTCCGGCTGCTGATACCTGCCAGCAAGCGAGCGGGCGTTCCTACATGCTGAACGCGCTGACCGGCTTGCCGGCCTATGCAAATCCGACTACCTATTTCACTCCTGCTGCAGCGCTGAATCCGCCGCTGCTTGTGGCGAGCATGCCGAATCAAACACCCGCGCCGGATGCAGTCGGCAAACGCCGGGTGAAGAAAAAACTTGAGCGGCTGGATCCGGCAGCAGAAAACAACGCGGAAGACGTCGCAGAAGCCGCGCAGTCCGGACAAAAAAACACGGCTGAATATTTTGTAACTGCAGGCCGCTTGAGTTGGCGCGAACTGGTGAACTGGCTGGAGTTGCGTACATCCGGCAACAGGAAATAGGAGCAGATATGCGATGCAGACTTGCACATGGTTTCACCATGATTGAATTGATGGTCGTACTGATCATCGTCGCGATTCTGGCTGCCATTGCCATCCCGTCTTATCAGGAGTCAGTGTTGAAAACGCGGCGCACCGAAGGGCGCGCCGCGTTGATGAAGGCCATGCAACAGCAGGAACGCTATTACTCGCTGCACACGACGTATCTGGCGTTTTCCTCTTCTTCCACCGATGCGGAAGCAAAAAAATTCAGCTGGTTTTCCGGCGCGAATGCAAAAACCAGCTTCTATGAAATCAGTGCACAAGCCTGCAACGGCAAGACGATACGCGACTGCGTATTGCTGATTGCACAGCCCGGCACCGTCATGGTCAATAGCGCCTATCGTGATCCCTTGTGCGGAACGATGAGCCTGAACAGTCGCGGCGAAAAATCTGCTGCAGCGGATCGTTGCTGGTAAGGCCATGTTTTTGTCGCCAGCCAGGCATGTGCATAGCAGCGGATTTTCCATCGTCGAAGCGATGGTGATCTTGCTGATAGTCGGAATTTTGCTTGGTGTCGGTATTCCTTCTTTTCATGCCATGTTACAAAACCAGCGTTTGACGACGGCAGCGAATGCCTTATTGATGGCGGTTCATCTGACACGTTCGGAAGCCATACATCGGGGCCGGCGCGTGGATCTGGTGCCGGCCGGGGACGGTACCAAATGGAGCAAAGGCTGGGTAATTTTCATCGATGACAATAATGATCAGCGGCTGGATCCGAATGAAACCATCATCTATTCTCACGACGCATTGCATGAGGATATTCGTATCACGCCCAGTTTTACCGATTCGAAAGTACAATATATTGCATACACCGGTAGCGGACGCACGCGTACCAATGCGAACAGCCAGACCTCACAGGCGGGAAACTGGTTGCTGGAGTCGGGCTCGCAATCGCGCAAGGTCGTGATCAATTTTCTTGGACGGGCGCGCGTATGCAATCCGCAGAAGGAAGCGGCGAGCTGCTGAGCAAACAAACCGGGAATATTCCGGCTACGGTACCGATTCATTTTCCTAAGCAAAGACTCTCGTGGAAATACATAGCGATGTACAGGGCATACGCCTTGCGTTGGAACTGGCAGCCAGGGGCATGTTTACAACTGCGCCCAATCCGCGCGTGGGCTGCGTCATCGTCAAGGACAACCAGGTCATAGGCAGCGGTTATACGCAGCCGGTTGGTCACGCGCACGCAGAAGTGCAGGCGCTCAACGATGCAGCGGACAAGGGCTACGATGTGGCGGGCGCGACCGTCTATGTGACGCTGGAGCCGTGCAGCCATCATGGCCGCACGCCACCCTGTGCCGATGCGTTGATCCGTGCACGCGTGGCGCGTGTGGTGGCCGCGATTGCCGATCCGAATCCGCTGGTTGCCGGACAGGGTTTGGCACGGCTGCAAGCAGCAGGAATTGAGGTTGCGTGTGGCGTACTGGAAGCAGAGGCACGTGAAATCAATATCGGTTTCCTGTCACGCATGCAACACGGCAAGCCATGGGTGCGGATGAAATCCGCCGCCAGCCTGGACGGCATGACAGCTCTGCACAATGGAATCAGCCAGTGGATTACCGGCGATGAAGCGCGTGCCGATGGACATCTCTGGCGTGCCCGTGCGTGCGCCATCCTGACCGGCATAGGCACGGTGATGGAAGATGATCCGCAGTTGACCGTGCGTGCCATCGATACGCCGCGTCAGCCGCAACGCATAGTCATCGACAGTCAGTTGCAGATCAGCCCGCATGCGCGCGTATT
>NZ_JBEBPO010000114.1:0-6456 GCF_040395855.1 Herminiimonas fonticola
TTTCTCAATGATGGGGATCTGGTAAAAGTTGTCCCTGCACTGCCCGCTGATGGGACATCTGCAACCACTGCACCTGCGTCACCGCCGACTGGCGCAGCGCAAAAAGCCGATGCAGCAACGACGCCTGTGCATGCTGCACCGGCGAACAAATAGGAGCGCGCGTGAATTTTTCCTCGCTTTCCATCAAGAACCCGATTCCCGCCATCATGCTGTTTGTACTGCTGGGTTTGGGCGGCCTGTTGTCGTTCAAATCGAATGCAGTGCAGGATTTTCCCGATATCGAACTGCCGATTGTGACGGTCACGGCGGCCCTGCCCGGTACTGCGCCGGCGCAACTGGAAACGGAAGTGGCGCGCAAGATCGAGGATTCGGTTGCGACGCTGCAAGGCATCAAGAATATCTATACCAAGGTGCTCGATGGTGCGGTAACCGTCACGGTTGAGTTCGTCCTCGAGAAAAATATTTCGGATGCCGTCAATGACGTGCGCGATGCAGTGGCCCTGATCCGTGCCGATCTGCCCAGCGATTTGCGCGATCCATCGGTGACCAAGGTATCGACTGCAGGGCGCGTGATCCTGACGTTCACCGCTGCCGCGGCACCGGGCAGCAAGCTCGATGAGCAGGAACTGAGCTGGTTCGTCGATAACACGGTTGCCAAACGCATACTCAGCGTGCCGGGCGTCGGTTCGTTCAAACGCGTGGGCGGTGTCAGCCGCGAAGTGCGGATTGAACTCGACCCGGCAAAAATGGCTGCATTGAATGTTGCTGCAGTCGATGTGTCGCGTCGTCTGCGTCTGGTGCAGCAGGAGGCGCCGGGTGGGCGCGGCGATGTGAGTGGTGCCGAGCAGGCGGTGCGCACCATCGCCACCGTGAAGACTGCCGCCGAACTGGCGCTGCTGGATATTCCATTGGCAGACGGCCATCACATCCGGCTCGATCAGGTTGCCACTGTGACCGATACGTTTGCCGAGCGCCGTTCGTCGGCGTCGCAGGATGGCCACACTGTCGTCGGCTTTGAAGTGTTCCGTACCAAGGGCGCCAGCGAACTTGATGTTGCCAGAGGTACGCGTGCCGCAGTGGAAGAACTGCAGGCAGCCAACAGCAATGTCGTCTTCAAGCAGGCAATCGACAACGCGCAGCCGGTGAAAGAAAACTTCAAGGGTTCGATGGAGCTGCTGTACGAAGGCGCCATCCTCGCGGTGCTGGTGGTGTGGTGGTTTCTGCGCGACTGGCGTGCCACGCTGGTCGCGGCGTCGGCTCTGCCCTTGTCCGTCATCCCGACTTTTCTCGGCCTGAGTTACTTCGGCTATACGCTCAATACGGTGACCCTGCTATCGCTGGCGCTGGTGGTCGGTGTGCTGGTCGATGATGCGATTGTCGAAATCGAGAATATTTCGCGCCATCTGCGCATGGGCAAAACACCGATGCAGGCCGCGATGGAAGCGGCAGATGAAATCGGCATGGCGGTGATTGCGACGACCTTTGCACTGGTCGCGGTATTCCTGCCGACCGCATTCATGGCCGGCATACCGGGCTTGTTCTTCAAGCAGTTCGGCTGGACTGCCGTGCTGGCGGTGCTGGCATCGCTGGTGGTGGCGCGTTTGCTCACGCCGATGATGGCAGCTTACATCCTGAAACCGGTCAAGGAGCTCGAGCAAAAAGACAGCTGGCTGATGCAGCGTTATCTGGTTGTCATGCGCTGGTGTTTGCGCCATCGTTTGACCACGGCGATTGCTTCCGGCATTTTCTTTTTCGCCTCCATCATGCTGGTGCCATTGCTGCCGACCGGGTTCGTCCCGCCCGCCGATCGCGGCCAGACGCAGATCAACATTGAACTGCCGCCCGGCAGCACGCTGGCGGAAACGACTGCGGTTGCCGAACGCGTGCGTCTTGCAGTATCGAAAGATGCCAACATCAAGAGTGTCTTCAGTTCGATCGGCGGTGGTTCCAGCGGTGATGCATTTGCCCCCGGTGCGGCAGCCGAGGCGCGTCGTGCGGTGCTCACGTTAACGACCACGCATCGCAACGATAGGCATGAATCGATGGCTGATATCGAAGCGGTCATCCGTGCCAATATTGCCGACATTCCCGGTGCGCGATTCAACGTCGGCCCGCCCGATACCGGCGTCAAGATGCAACTGGTGTTGCGCAGTGAAGACCCGGTTGCATTATCGGAAGCCGCACAAAAAGTCGAACGCGAATTGCGTACGCTCAAAGGTGTCGGCAACGTCAGTTCCAGCGCTTCGCTGGTGCGTCCGGAAATCATCGTGCGTCCCGATTCTGCGCGCGCCGCCGATCTCGGTGTCACCACGGCCAGCATCGGTGAAACAGTGCGGGTCGCCACTGCCGGCGATTACGACATGAATTTGCCGAAACTGAATCTGACTGAACGCCAGGTGCCGATACGCATCAAATTGCCGGACGAAGTGCGTGCCGATTTGTCGGCGATAGAACGCCTGACGGTGCCGGGTAAAAACGGCCCGGTCATGCTGGGTAACGTTGCCACTGTCACCATGCAAAGCGGGCCGGCACAGATTGATCGTTTGAACCGCAGCCGCAATGTCACGCTCGATGTGGAGCTCGGCGGACGTGCGCTGGGTGAAGTGAATGCCGAAGCGCGTGCGTTGCCATCGATGCAGAATTTGCCGCCCGCCGTAAAAATTGCCGAACTGGGCGACGCCCAGGAAATGCAGGCATTGTTTGCCAGCTTCGGTCTGGCGATGATGATAGGCGTGTTATGCATCTATGGCGTGCTGGTTCTGCTGTTCAAGGATTTCATGCAGCCGATCACGATTCTGGCGGCGCTGCCCTTGTCGATAGGCGGTGCGTTTGTTGCGCTGCTGATTACCGGCCGGGCCTTGTCGATGCCGTCGATGATCGGCCTGATCATGTTGATGGGCATCGTCACGAAGAATTCGATTCTGCTGGTTGACTACGCCATCCTGGCGCGGCAACAAGGCATGAATCGCTTCGATGCGCTGGTCGATGCCTGCCACAAGCGCAGTCGCCCCATCATCATGACGACGATCGCGATGGGCGCCGGCATGCTGCCGCTGGCGCTGGGTTGGGGTGCCGATCCGAGTTTCCGCTCGCCGATGGCAATCACCGTGATTGGCGGCTTGATTACATCGACGCTGCTGAGTTTGCTGGTGGTGCCTGCGGTGTTTACGTATATCGATGATATCGAACACTGGCTCAAGCGCATGATGAAAAAAGCACGCGGCATCAAGGAAGACCATAAAGCGCCGCAACTGGGTCTGGAAAAATCATGAGCACAAGTTTGCAGGAAGTGCTGGCAACACATCGGCCTGCGCGGCTGGACGAGCTGTCCTTATCTGCGCCGCTGAGCTTGCTGGTGCTGGCGCCGCATCCGGATGATTTCGATGCCATCGGCGTGACGCTGAAATTCTTTCATCAACGCGGCGATACGATACATCTGGCGGTGCTGACTGGCGGTGCCAGTGGTGTGGAAGATGGCTTTTCCGGTGCGCATACTGTCGCTGAAAAAGCAGCATTGCGCGAAGCTGAGCAGAGGGAAAGTTGCGCATTTTTCGGCTTGCCGCCGGAACGCGTCAGCTTCCTGCATTTGCCGCCGGATGAAAAAGGCAATCCGCGCCTGGATGCGGAAAATCATGACGCGATACGGGCGCAGATCGTCGCCTGTCAGCCGGATCTGGTCTTCATGCCGCACGGGAACGACAGCAATGTCACGCATCAACGCACCTATGCCTTGTTTCGCGCGGTAGCCCTGGCGGATAATCTGCACATGTGGGCAGTGTTGAATCAGGATGCGAAGACGGTAGCGATGCGCACCGATCTGGTGACTGCATTCGATGCGACGACTGCAGCATGGAAGGCCGAATTGTTACGACTGCATCAATCGCAACATCAGCGTAACCTGAACACGCGCGGTCATGGATTCGACGAACGGGTACTTTCCATTAATAGAAAAAGCGCGATTGATCTGGATCTCGTTGGCGACGAATATGCCGAATGTTTTGAACTGGAACGTTTCGGCTAGTCAATAAAGAATTGCAATAGAGGATTTGAAATGGCTTGTAATCACAAGGAAGTACTGGATCTTGCAAAAGCGGGAAATTGGGAAGAGGCTCATGCCTTGGTGCAAGTGCACGGCGATGTGCTGTCGTGCCAGATTCACGGCTATCTGCATCGCGTGGAAGGTGATTTGAGCAATGCCAGTTACTGGTACAGTCGCGGCAAAAGCAGCTTGCCGAAGAATACGCTGGATGAAGAATTCGCTCGCCTGTACGCCAAACTCGCCGAAGCTTGATTGACGACAGAATATGTCTCTGTAATTTTCAACGCTTAGGCTTTATGTGCCTGACGTGAATCTGTCGGCGCCTCGGTTCTCTCATTGAGCCCGTAATCGCGCAGCACCTGCGCAACACGCAACCGGTAATCGGCAAAAATGCCGGCCCGTCCGGCAGCCTGCACTTTGCGATGTTCTTCCAGGTTGCGCCACTGACTGACCGCTTCTTCGTCGCGCCAGTAGGATAGCGACAGAATTTTCCCTGGCTGGCTCAAACTCTCGAAACGTTCGATAGAAATAAAACCGTCTATCTCTTCCAGTAGCGGTCGCAACGATGCTGCCGCATCCATGTAGTCCTGCTTGTGATCGGCATGCGGGATCACTTCAAAGATGACGGCAATCATTCATGTCTCTCCTGATTGTGGCAGTGCAGGCAAGTATGCAACCTGTTTATTCTAGCGATCGGCTGGCCGGCGGAATTCGTTGCCTATCCAGTTTTCGGCACTACTGCGCGTGAGCTTGAACGTCGGCGCCACGCGCACGGCTGCCAGTTGTTCGCCGTTTTCATCCTGTGCGGCCAGAATGGCATAGGGATCGTCTTCGTCAGGCACGATATCGAGCGTGACGCTGATGGTTGCTGATGCCGTATTCACAATGACGCTCTTGTGCAGCGTCGCATGCAATTGCTGTTCATGTCTGCGCAAGACTTCGGCGGCGGTCTTGACCAGTGTATGGAAGGCTGGCGTATCCAGCGGCTTGGGGTTTTTCTTGTCGCGTCCCATCGTCCATGGGCCGACCAATGCAGGTTCGGCCTCGCCATCCTTGATCATCTCGACAGCCCAGCCTTCATCGTCTTCATTCTTGATGACGCGGGCAGTCCAGCCATCATCGCGCCACAGACGCGCTTCATGAATGGCGTTGCCGTGGTCTGCTTCATTGTCTTCCTGCCATTCCGTGTTGTGCATGCGAGCTCGCTTCTGTTGATTGCTGCATATCATAGAGGCAATCGCCGATAGCTGCAGGCGATTGCCGTTTCAGCGAAATGGTGTGAGTAGGTGTAGACTTGCGCCCTGGCCGATTCTTTGTCGGCGACATAGCTGGAAAAGTCTTCCTTCGCGCGCTGGCCGCGCCAAAACAATATCCGCGAAATCAGAATTCATGCGTAGTGTTTCAAGAATGCCTTGCGTTGATGCGCTCAAGGCGGTTGCCTGTTTGTTCATCGTTCTCCATCACCTCGCGTTTTACGGTCCGATGTCGGATATTGCCTATTCGTTCATGCCGACCACGATTGATCTGCTTTACCAGTACGGCCGCATGGCGGTGCAGGCATTTTTTGTGATTGCCGGATTTTTGCTGGCGGCAAAATTTGCGCCGCATGGCAAGGCCCTGGTCGGTAATCCCTTGTATTCAATTTATCAACGCTATCTGCGACTGGCGATTCCGTATCTGGTTGCACTGGTGTTCGCGATCCTGTGTGCAGCTCTGGCGCGCGAATGGCTGACCGACGATTCCATTCCTGATGTTCCAGACTTTGCGCAACTATGGTCGCATGTATTTTTTCTGCAGGATCTGGTCGGCGAGGAAGCCTTGTCTGCCGGCGTCTGGTATGTGGCGATCGATCTGCAGCTGTTTGCCCTTGCCGCACTGGTGTTGTGGGGTGCCGGAAAAATCGAGACGCGTTATTCTGCGCCGGCATTCATCGGCCCCGTCTTGATTGCGTTACTGACGGTGACATCGCTATTTGTCTTCAATCTGAATGAAGCGTGGGATACGACCGCGTTGTACTTCTTCGGCGCTTACGGTTTGGGTGCGCTCGCTTACTGGGTCTCGCGCCGTCGCCAGGGCATGCTCTGGCTCGCATTGCTGGGCATGGTGGTGATCGTTGCACTGCTGCTGGATTTCCGTTCGCGCATTCTGGTGGCAGGTTGCGTGATGCTGATGCTGGGGCTGGCGCGCCAGACTGGTGCATTGGAACAATGGCAGATGCCGCGCATGTTGACCTATCTCGGCCGTATTTCGTACTCGGTATTTCTGATCCACTTCCCGCTGTGCATGATCGTGAATGCCGTCTTCTTCCATTTCTTCCCGCAAGAGCCGCTCGCCAATCTGCTCGGCATGCTGATTGCACTAGGCGTCAGCATAGGCGGCGGTGCTTTGTTGTTTACCTGGGTTGAAAACCGGCCAGC
>NZ_JBEBPO010000115.1:0-6011 GCF_040395855.1 Herminiimonas fonticola
CCGGTCGCATGAAGCCTTCGCCCTATTACGATAGGCTGGTCGATGTGATGGAAGAATTGTTCAAGTTCACCTTGCTGCTACGCGGCCGTACCGATTATCTGGTCGATCGCTACAGCGAGCGCAAGCAGCAGGCGACGCACAACATCAATAAAATATGATGTTTTGAAAATGCTTGACCTTCCCACGATAGGAAGATCTACAGTGTAATCACCCATTTGAAAAGGAGTCACATCATGTATGAATTGCAGGTTGAAAAAATGAGTTGCGGCCATTGCGTCAATGCAGTGACCAAATCGGTGCAGGCAGTAGATGCGCAGGCGCAGGTGGAAGTCGATCTGGCGCAGCGCAAGGTGCGCGTGCAGTCGGGCGCGGAACTGGCGAAGATCGCTGCAGCGATAGATGATGCCGGTTATCCGGTAGTCAGCAGTGCTGCCGTGTAGTCATTGAATAGCGGAGTACACAAAGAAAAAAGCGAGCCGTCCAGCTCGCTTTTTTATTGCATGCATGTTCATGTCAAAACGGCAGAACGATCAAGATTCAGGAATGGCATGCATGTTTGTCATCGCCATCCTGTTGCGCCAGGCCTTGCAGGATGGGGCAATCCGGCCGCCCATCGCCGCTGCATGTTTGCGCCAGATGCTGCAGCGTATCGCGCATCTCGCTTAATTCGGCGATGCGCTTTTCCAGGTCGGCGACATGCGCCAATGCAATCGTCTTCACGTCTGCGCTGGCGCGCTGCGTATCATTCCACAGCGAGAGCAAATCCCTGATCTGATCCAGCGAGAATCCGAGCGAACGTGCACGCTTGATGAAACGCAGCGCGTGCAGGTCCTTGTCATTGTAGGTGCGATAACCTGCACCGCTGCGTACACCCGGTGCGACCAGGTGGATGCTTTCGTAGTGACGGATCATCTTGGCGGATATGCCGGATGCCTTTGCTGCCTCTCCGATATTCATGATGTTTCCTTCCGCTTCAAACTGTATGCGTTGACTGTATCTTGCGCTGCTCGGCTGTCGCCGGATGCCAGCGGCGCAACAGCAAGGCATTGCTGATCACGCTGACCGAACTGAAGGCCATCGCTGCACCGGCAAACATGGGATTCAGCAAACCGAATGCCGCCAGCGGAATACCGACCAGATTGTAGATAAATGCCCAGAACAGGTTTTGCCGGATCTTGCTGTAGGTGCGGCGCGAGATATCGATGGCGTCGGCAACCAGCGCCGGATCGCCGCGCATCAAGGTAATGCCTGCTGCATGCATCGCCACATCGGTGCCGGTCGCCATCGCGATGCCGACATCGGCGGCGGCCAGTGCCGGTGCATCGTTGATGCCGTCGCCGACCATCGCGACGATCTGGCTTTCGCCCTGCAGCGCGGTGATCTTCGCGCTCTTGTCGCCCGGCAGCACCTGCGCCAGCACGCGGTCTATGCCCAGCTGTTTGCCGACCGCATTGGCGTTGCCCTGATTGTCGCCGGTGAGCAGTATGGTTTGAATTCCTAGTGCGTGCAGGCGCTCCACTGCCTGCGGTGCACTGTGCTTGATCGTGTCGCGAAAGGAGATCAAACCGAGCAGACCTGCTGACGCACCGGTTTCTGCCAGCCATGAGACGGTGTGGCCGTTTTCTTCCAGTTGCTGTGCGCGTTGCGCAAACTGCGTCATGTCGATGCCGAGCTCGCCCATCAGGCGTGCATTGCCGAGTTGCAGTGTGCGGCCTTCCACCGTTGCCATCATGCCGCGGCCGGGCAGGGCCTGGACTGCGCTGGTATCCAGCAGTAGCAGTTGCCGCGCTACCGCCTGTTCGACGACGGCGCGTCCGAGCGGATGTTCGCTGCTGCGCTGGATGGAAGCGGCCAGTTGCAGCAGTGTGTCTTCAGCGATGCCATTAGTCAGAAAATCGCTGACCTGCGGTTTGCCTTGCGTCAGCGTGCCGGTCTTGTCGAATACAACGGTCGTGATGCGATGCGCGATTTCCAGCGCTTCGGCATCCTTGATCAGGATGCCGTATCTGGCGGCCACACCGGTACCGGCCATGATGGCGGTCGGCGTTGCCAGTCCGAGTGCACACGGGCAGGCGATGACCAGCACGGTCACTGCATTGATGATGGCGACTTCCATGCTGCTGCCGGCCAGCCACCAGCCGATGAAGGTGAGCAGGGCAATTGCCAGCACGATAGGCACGAAGATCGCACTGACCTTGTCCACCAGGCGCTGGATGGGCGCTTTTTCCGATTGTGCGTTTTCCACCATGCGGATGATGCGCGACAGCGTGGTTTCTGCGCCGATTGCATCGGTACGCACCAGCAACACACCATCAGCATTGATCGCTGCGCCTGTCACTTTGTCGCCGACCTGTTTCAATACCGGCAGGCTCTCGCCGGTGATCAGCGATTCATCGACCTGGCTGCTGCCTTCGAGCACGGTGCCATCGACTGCGATCCGTTCGCCGGGACGGACGACGACGATATCGCCGACGCGCACTGCATCGATGGCGACATCGATATCCTTGCCGTCGCGTCGCACGCGGGCCGATTCCGGACGCAGTTTTTGCAGCGCGCGTATGGCGGAGGCGGTTTGCTTCTTGGCACGCGCTTCCAGCCACTTGCCGAGCAGGATCAGCGTGATCACCACGACTGCGGCTTCAAAGTACAGATGCGGCATCTGATCCGGCATCGCCGTCAGCAACAGATAGATGCTCAAGCCATAGGCGGCGCTGGTGCCGAGCGCAACCAGCAAATCCATATTGCCGGTGCCGGCCTTGACTGCATGCCAGCCGGCTTTGTAAAAGCGCGCGCCCAGCCAGAATTGCACCGGCGTGGCCAGCGCCCATTGCAGCCAGCCCGGCAGCATGAAGTGCACGCCGAAGGGTTCCAGCAGCATGGGTAAAACCAGCGGAATGGCCAGCAGCGCAGATAACACGACCGGCAGCCAGTCTCTTGAAGTTGCCGTACTGCCGGAAGAAGCTGAGCCCGATGCATCGTGCGGCAAGGCGGCGCTGTAACCTGCGGCATCGACTGCGGCAATCAGGGCAGACGCCGCGGTTCCGCCGCTTACTTTGACGCGTGCCTTGTCGGTGGCGAGATTGATGCTCGCATCAAGTACGCCATCGACCTTGCGCAAGGCTTTTTCCACCCGGCCGGCGCAGGAAGCGCAGGTCATGCCGGTAATATCCAGCTCGACCTCCTGCTGCGGCACGCTGTAACCGGCTTTTTCAATTGCCTGCTGAACAGTCGCTGCATCGACAGCAGCCGCATGATCGACTTCAACAGCGACGCTATCGGTAGCCAGATTCACACTGGTTTTTGTTACGCCGGGAATCGCGTTGATGGCTTTTTCCACGCGTCCTGCGCAGGATGCGCAGGTCATGCCGGCGACGTCTAGCGTGATGCGATGGGTGCTGTCGGATACGGCTGGGCTGCTCATGATGGGACTCACTGGAAGCGGAAGATGAAATGAGTATTGACCTTACCATGATGGGAAGGTCAAGCCTATTTTTCAAGCGCTAAACGGTGGGCCCGGGAATTAAATTTCAGTATGGAAAAGTGCTCGTGCTCTTGAAACAACTTACTGATGTGCCTTGTTATCAGCAAGTTGTATCAGGTGCAATCTTTAATCCCAGCCGCGATAGCGCGGATCGGGCGATACATAAGCAATGACTGGCCGGTTCAGTACGCCGGGTGGGGCGACCCGACTAAGATCAAATGAGGTAACTGTGGAACCGACGTAAAAATCCCAGCCGAAGGATTTGTCGCCAACGATGAAGTTGATGACTTCGCCACCTTCCACATTGACCCATTTGGTTTCAGGCGTAATGACGATGGTGCGTGTGGCGGCAACGGACGGGGCCGGATTGCCCAGTAGATCGAGACGCGACGGTGCGGAAAACGCCGGCATGCTGAATGCCATGAGGGCGGTAAATATAAGAATCAGTGATCTGAGCAGCATGGCGAACTCCATAGGAATGATGCAAAAACGAAGGCAAGGGCGCTATTGTTTTAGAGCGCGAAGCATCATACAGGTTCCGTGTTGATCGCTGTCCGGTAGCGGCAAGCGCATCATCGCTGATCGTCTTTCTGCATATGCAAGCTAGAAAAGCATCATTTACATTCGTCGGTGAGGTCACTACCATCGCGTTGTGGCATGGCCGCGCATGCTCGCGCAGCCTTCGTTGCTTCCAGTTTCTTTAAAGGCAAAACATGTTCGGTTTCAAACGGAAAAAATTATCTGCACTGGCGCTGGCGGGTGCGCTCGCATGGTCGCTGAATCTGGCGTCGCATGCTGCATTTGCCGCCGATCTGAAAATCGGCTTGTCGGCAGACGTTTCTTCGCTCGATCCGCATTATTTGAACATTGCCCCCAATATTGCATTCTCTTCGCATATCTTCGATGCACTGGTGAATGTCGATGCGAACGGCAAACTGGTGCCGGGTCTGGCGATTTCATGGCGCGCAGTGGATGCGACGACATGGGAATTCAAGTTGCGACGCGATGTGAAATTTCACGATGGCTCGCCTTTTACTGCCGACGATGTGATTTTTTCGCTGGACAGGCCGGCAAAACTGACCAGCAGCCCCGGTCCGTTTACTTCCTATACCAAACAGATAGCTGCGAAAAAAATCGTCGACCCTTACACCGTGCGTCTGACGACCGCCGCACCATACGGTCCGCTGGCACTGGATATGAGCACGATTTTTATCGTGTCGAAGAAAGTGGCTGAAAAAGCGGGTAGCGACGACTTCAATAGCGGCAAGGCGCTGATAGGCACCGGCCCGTATAAATTCCTGAGCTTCAAGCGCGGTGACCGCATAGAAGTGACGCGCAACGATCAATACTGGGGCGGCAAATCGGATTGGGACAAGGTCACCTTTCGCATCATCACCAATTCCGCACCGCGTCTGGCCGCCTTGCTGTCCGGCGATGTCGACGCGATTGAAGGCGTGCCGACCGCCGATCTGGCGCGTCTGAAGAGCAATGCCAAATTCAGCCTTGCGCAAAAAATATCCTGGCGCACGATATTCTGGGAGCTCGATCAGTCGCCCGGCGTTTCGCGTTACGTGACCGATAAATCCGGCAAGCCCTTGCCGAAAAATCCGCTGCACGATGTGCGCGTGCGGCAGGCGATGTCGAAAGCCATCAATCGTCAGGCCCTGGTGGAACGCACGATGGAAGGGCTGGCGGTACCGGCCTCGAATATCGTGTCGCCCGGCGTATTCGGCTACAACGATGCGCTGAAGGTGGAGGCCTACGATCCGGAAGGAGCGAAGAAACTGCTGGCGCAAGCCGGCTATCCGAATGGTTTTGCACTGACGATACATGGCCCCAACGATCGCTATATCAATGACGAACAGGTAGTGCAGACGGTGGCGCAATTCTGGAATCGCATCGGTATACAGACCAAGGTGGAAACCCTGCCGCTGTCAGTCTATTTCGCCAAGGCGCGGGCTGGCGAATTCAGTGTGTCGCTATTGGGCTGGGGTACATTGGCGGGTGATTTCGGTTTGCGTACTTTGGTCGGTACGCCGAATGCGGAAACCGGCTGGGGTTCGTGGAACTGGGGCAAGTACAGCAATCCGACGGTGGATAAATTGATCGCTTCATCACTATCGTCGGTCGATCAGAGCAAGCGTGTAGCGTTTGCGAAAGATGCGGCAGCTGTCGCCCTGCAGGATTATGCGGTGCTGCCGCTGCATCACCAGTATGCGACCTGGGCGCTGCGCAAGGGCTTGAAGTACACTGCGCGTACCGATGAATTCACTTTTGCACATCAGTTCCATCCAGAATAAATCCCGCGTGCCATTGCATCTGCAGGACGTTCGCGCTCGCGCTTTTACCTTTGTTATCGCGAGCGTGGACTGATCATGCTCGACTTTATTCTGCGCCGTCTCGGACAAAGCATCATTGTGCTGGCAGTGATGTCGCTGCTGGTTTTTATCGGCGTATATGCAATCGGCAATCCGATCGACATGCTGATCAGTCCCGATGCCGACCAGCTTGAGCGCGCCCGCACCATCGC
>NZ_JBEBPO010000116.1:0-5984 GCF_040395855.1 Herminiimonas fonticola
TTGGTGAAGAAGCCGCCTTCGGCCAGGCGTTCCAGTACCCAGTCGTAGAACGGACGGTGATCCTGGAATTCCAGCGTGCAGATCGAGTGCGTGATGTTTTCAATGGCGTCTTCGATCGGGTGCGCGTAGTCGTACATCGGGTAGACGCACCATGTGTCGCCGGTGCGATGGTGATGTGCGTGACGGATGCGGTAGATCGCCGGGTCGCGCATGTTCATGTTGGGCGAGGCCATGTCGATCTTCGCGCGCACGATGTGTTCGCCATCCTTGAATTCGCCAGCCTTCATGCGGCGGAACAGGTCCAGCGATTCTGCCGCAGGGCGATCGCGGAACGGCGAGTTCTTGCCGGCTTCGCCGAAGTTGCCACGGTTCTTCGCCATCTCTTCAGCGGATTGGCTGTCGACGTAGGCGTGACCGGCGGTGATCAGGTATTCGGCCATTGCATACAACTGGTCGAAGTAGTCGCTGGCGAAGTACAGGTGTTCCTTGTCTTCTACCTTCCAATCGAAGCCCAGCCATTTGACGCTGTCGATGATGGTGTCTACGTATTCCTGTTCTTCCTTGGTCGGATTGGTGTCGTCGAAGCGCAGGTTGCAGCGGCCGGCGTAATCGCGCGCGAGGCCGAAGTTCAGGCAGATCGATTTGGCGTGGCCGATGTGCAGGTAACCGTTCGGTTCCGGCGGGAAGCGGGTGATGACGGTCGGCAGCGGCTGGCCGTCCTTGTCCACACGTTTTTCGTGTTTGCCGGCGGCGAGATCGGCTTCGATGATGCCGCGCAGGAAGTTGGAAGACGCCGGGGTCGGATTGGTGCTGCCGTTTTTTGAATCGTTGCTCATGAGTGCTTGTGCCTGCCTGTAAATGCGCAATGTTGCGAAGTAAAAGGCATTTTACCGTAGCAGGCTGCGCGATTGAGGCATTGCGGCACAAACATCGGTTCTGGCCGTCATTCCCGCCTGTACGGGAATGACGAAATGGCGGCTGGAAGGAGCTTTGCGCTTATCCGGCCTGGGCGGCCCTGTGGGCTCTCTTGATCACGCCGCGCTCGATATACATCAGGTAGAGCAGGATGCAGATAGGCAGCAGCAGCGCGTAGAAGCCGGCAAACTTGTAGGCGAAGGCCGCACCGACTGCGCCGATGGCAAAGGCGACTACGGGCCACAGGAATTTGACGCAGCGGCGCTTGATGTTCTCATCCGCTGCGCCGCGGAGAACGTCGACCGAATCGATCACGAGCTGGGTGACGTTACCCGTCATCATCGCAGTCGGTACAAAATGTGGCAGCAGCAACCTGCCGGCTGCGCTGTGTGCGCCCATTGCCGTCGAGCCTATGACACCGGCGATTTCAGCCATGAGCGTGGGGTCGGAGCCGATCGGGCTTGCCATGGTGCCGGTCACCAGGAAGGCGATCAGCAAGACGAGTTGCAGGATGTAGGCGTACCACAGCGCATGCAGGTTGAATTTCAACAGCACGGCGACCATCAGGCGGGTGAACACGACGCCGAAAATGAAGGCAGGGAAGGCGAGAATTTTGAGGAGCAGCGAACCACCTTGCGGGTTGGCCAGTTCCGAGCCGATCAGTACAAAGTTACCCGTTACATGGGCAGTAAACAATCCAAACAGTGCGACGAAACCTAATGTATCCACATAGCCTGCGAGAAAACCGAGGCTGATGTTTTGCGTTTTGTGACGAACTTCACTGCGTTTCATTGACTCTCCAGTATTCGATGCAGGAATACACCTGCATGACCATCATTACTTCCTGATGAGAACCCGAACAACCGACGCAACACGAAAGGCGGGAATCGTGCGCGCAAGGCGTTCGGCCCAAGCCGAAGATCATCTTCTCACAAAGAAATGACACTGGTATGACTGGAGCCTTCCATATG
The DNA here is from genome assembly GCF_040395855.1 of Herminiimonas fonticola. Lineage (GTDB taxonomy): Bacteria > Pseudomonadota > Gammaproteobacteria > Burkholderiales > Burkholderiaceae_D > Oxalicibacterium > Oxalicibacterium fonticola_A. The sequence continues at coordinate 1,887 of NZ_JBEBPO010000116.1, forward strand.
CCGCAAATGCTCCGAATTGCATGCGCAATGTCGGAGCCTTGCAACGACTGGATGACGTCAGTAGCCGACTGCCTGCCCGTCGCGACGCGGATCGCTGGCGGCGATGTAGCCGTTTTCGGTTTTCCAGATGAACTGGCCGGAGCCGAAATCCATGTAGTAGTCGGCGACTTTTTCTATCTTGTGGCCGCGCGCCAGCAGGCCGGCATGTATTTCCGCCGGCATGCCCGCTTCCACGTTCAGCGACAGGCCGACGTTGACCTTCCAGCGCGGCGCATCGCAGGCGGCTTGCGGTTGCTGGTTGTACGACAGCATGCGCACCAGGGTTTGCACATGGCCTTGCGGTTGCATGTTGCCGCCCATGACGCCGAAACTCATCAGCGGCTGGCCATCCTTGCTGAGGAAGCCGGGGATGATGGTGTGGAAAGGGCGCTTGTTCGGCGCCACGCAGTTTGGATGGTTAGGGCTGAGGTTGAAGCTGAAACCGCGATTCTGCAGGCTGATGCCGGTGCCGGGCACAACCACGCCGGAGCCGAAGCCCATGTAGTTCGACTGGATGAAACTGACCATCATGCCGCTTTCGTCCGCTGCGGTCAGGTAGACGGTGCCGCCTTTGGGCGGTGTGCCGTGGCTGAAGCGGCTGGCGCTGTTCAGGTCGATCAGTTTGGCGCGTTCGCTCAGGTAGCCGTCGTCGAGCAAATCCTTGACGGTCACTTGCGTCATGTATTTTTCATCGGCGACCCATTTGTAGGTATCGGCAAAGGCGAGCTTCATGGCTTCGATCTGCATTTGCTGGGCTTCGACGGAATCGATAGGGAAACGCGTGATGTCCAGCTTGTCGATGATGCCGAGTGCGATCAGTGCGGCGATGCCCTGGCCGTTAGGCGGGATCTCGTGCACGGTGTGGCCGGCGTAATCTTTCTGGATAGGCTTGACCCATTCCGGTGTGAAACCGGCGAGGTCGGCCAGCGTCATTTGTGCGCCGTGTTCTTTCGCGAACTTGACGATAGCCTCGGCCAGTTCGCCGCGATAGAAGGCTTCGCCTTTTGTTTCGGCGATTTTTCTCAGCGATTCGGCAGCGTCCTTGAAGACGAAGTTTTCACCAACTTCCGGCGCACGGCCGTGTGGCATGAATGCTTCTGCAAAGCCGGGCTGGTTTTGCAAAATCGGAATCGCGTTCACCCATTTCTTCTGCACCACCGGCGCCACCATGTGTCCGCGTGCGGCCAGTTCGATTGCCGGTTCCATCAGATCGGCGAAGGGCAGCTTGCCGAATTTGTCCGACAGCGCGACCCAGCCGGCGACGGCGCCGGGAACGGTGACGGTATCCCAGCCGCGTTCCGGGAATACGCCATTGTGTTTTTGCTTGAAATAATCGGTCGTCCATCCGGCCGGTGAGGTGCCGGAACTGTTCAGGCCGTGCAACTGATTGCCGTCCCACACCAGCGCAAACGCATCGCTGCCGAGGCCGCAGGAAACCGGTTCGACGATAGTCAGTGCAGCGGCTGCGGCGATCGCGGCATCTACCGCATTGCCGCCCTTGAGCAGCATGCGCAAGCCGGCTTGCGCAGCCAGCGGTTGCGAAGTCGCGACGGTATTGCGTGCGAACAGTGGTTGACGGATCGATGGGTAGGGATTGTTCCAGTCAAATGAAGACATGCTGTGATCCTGATGATGTTGATTGAGTGCTCATGCCGCCAGGGCTGCATGAATGAATTTTTACCGCGCTTGAAAGTGCGCCGATCATGCGGTGGCAAACGTGCGCGGAGAGCGGACATTTTATCCGTTGTCGCGCTTTCAGTCTTGCTCCGGGTTGGCCGTGCGTTCCGTTGATACGCGCTGTTAATATGATGCCAATTCGCTGACACCAATTTGATAACTGGAATCAACCATGTGGCCTTATCCAAAAATAGTGGCGCATCGCGGCGGCGGTGCGCTGGCGCCGGAAAACACGATAGCGGCCATGCGCTGCGGCCTGACGCATGGTTTTCGTGCGGTGGAATTCGATGTGATGCTGGCCAGGGATGGCGTGCCGGTCGTGATGCACGATACGGTTTTCGGCCGCACGGTGGCGGGCGAGGGCAATGTGAATGCATACACGGCGCAGGAACTGGCAACGCGTGATGCGGGTGCCTGGTTTGGCGAAGAATATCGCGGCGAACCGATCCCGAGCTTCGAGCAGGTGGCGGCGTTTTGCATGCAGCACCATATCTGGATGAATATCGAGATCAAGCCGGTGCCGGGATTTGAAGATCAGACCGGCTGGACGGTGGCGCAGGCAACGCAGCGTTTATTTTCCGGGACGCTGGATCGATCGCCGGGCGCCTTGCCGCTGCTTTCTTCCTTTTCATTCGAGGCGCTGCAGGCGGCGCAACTGGCGGCGCCGGATATTCCGCGCGGATGGCTGGTCGATGAAATTCCGCCCGACTGGCACGAACGGCTGCTCGCCCTCGGTGCGATTGCGCTGCATACCAACCACAACAACCTGACGCCGCTGCTGGCGCGCGCCATCAAGGAGGCGGGTTTCGGCCTGTTTTGCTATACCGTCAACGAACCGGCGCGGGCGACGGAAATTCTGTCCTGGGGCGTCGATGCGTTTTGTACCGACCGCATCGATGTGATCGGGCCGTACTTCACTGGCGCGACTACGGCGGTGAATTGAAATTGCGTGAAACTGCGTTGAAACCGGCTGCAACGGACTATTCAGGCGAAAAAATGGGTGTTTTGAGTGTTGTTTCAGGCACCAGACCAACAGGGCTATTACGCGCTAATAACGTATAATCGCCGGTTTGCAGCACCCATTTCCTTACTTTGCCCAGAACATGAAATCGTCCGAAATCCGCGAAAAATTCCTGAAGTTCTTTGAGTCCAAAGGCCACACCATCGTGGCATCCAGCCCGCTGGTGCCAGGCAATGATCCGACCCTGATGTTCACCAACTCGGGCATGGTCCAGTTCAAGGACGTGTTTCTGGGTGAAGACAAGCGCCCCTATGTGCGCGCAACCTCGGTGCAAGCCTGCCTGCGCGCCGGCGGCAAACACAACGATCTGGAAAACGTCGGTTACACCGCGCGTCACCATACATTTTTCGAGATGCTGGGTAACTGGAGCTTCGGCGATTACTTCAAGCGCGATGCGCTGAAATGGTCGTGGGAACTGTTGACCCAGGTCTACGGTTTGCCTGCTGAAAAACTGCTGGCAACGGTCTACATCGAAGATCAGGAAGCCTACGACATCTGGACCAAGGAAATCGGCCTGCCGCCTGAACGCGTGATTCGCATCGGCGACAACAAGGGCGGCCGCTACAAATCCGATAACTTCTGGATGATGGCCGACACCGGTCCATGCGGCCCATGTTCGGAAATTTTTTACGATCACGGTCCGCACATCGCCGGCGGTCCGCCGGGCAGCCCGGATGAAGACGGCGATCGTTACATCGAAATCTGGAACAACGTGTTCATGCAGTTCGACATGGCCGAAGACGGCTCCGTCAAACCATTGCCGGCGCCGTGCGTCGATACCGGCATGGGTCTGGAACGTCTGGCGGCAATTCTGCAAGGTGTGCACAGCAACTACGAGATCGATACGTTTGAGGCGCTGATCAAAGCCGCCGGACGCGAAACACATACAGCCGATCTGACAAACAATTCATTGCGCGTGATTGCCGATCATATTCGTGCGACCTCATTCCTGGTAACCGATGGCGTGATCCCGAGCAATGAAGGCCGGGGTTTCGTGCAACGCCGCATCATTCGTCGCGCCGTCCGTCACGGCTACAAGCTGGGTCAGAAAAAACCGTTCTTCCACAAGCTGGTGAAAGATCTGGTCGAGCAAATGGGTGAGGCATATCCAAAACTGCAAGCCGATGCGCAACGCATTACAGAAGTACTGAAAGCCGAAGAAGAACGCTTCTTTGAAACGCTGGCCAACGGCATGGAAATCCTCGACGCAGCGCTGGCTGGCGGCGTCAAGGTATTGCCGGGCGAAGTCGCATTCAAGTTGCACGACACCTTTGGTTTCCCGCTCGATTTGTCGGCAGACGTTTGCCGTGAAAATGGCGTCAGCGTCGATGAAGCAGGTTTTGCCGCCGCGATGGAAAAAC
>NZ_JBEBPO010000117.1:0-5935 GCF_040395855.1 Herminiimonas fonticola
TGAAGACGATATCGGACGCGGACCACAAGTTGGCAGCGCCTTGCACGATCTGTGCACCAGCCGCGCGGTAGGTATCGTCGCTGAAGTTGGCGTCGTCACCGGCGCCGGATTCTACGCTGACGGAAAAGCCGAGTTTGATCAGCTTTTCAACGACTTCTGGCACAGTCGCCACCCGTTTTTCCCCGGGGAATGACTCCCGCGGCACTCCTATAACTAAAGACATAATGCATCTCTCATAGTTTGTTTAAATTCTTGATCAACCAACGGAACCGGCACACGAATAAAAACCCGGCTCAAGCGACACCAAATGGCGCGGCCTGAGTTTTTAGTGCTACCGCTGGTTATTGCTATTTCTTCAGTCCGGCGAAATGATTGTTTTCGTCAACGAAAACAATTTTCGGGATGTAGGTCTCGATTTCTTCATCAGTCATCGGCCCATAGGTGCAAATGATCATCAAGTCTCCGAGGTGCGCGCGACGCGCGGCTGCCCCGTTCAGCGAGATTTCGCCGCTGCCTCTTACGCCCTGGATGGCATAAGTGGAAAAGCGCTCACCGTTATTGATGTTGTACAACTCAATTCTTTCGCCAATCTTGATGTCGGCAGCATCCAGCAAATCTGCGTCAATCCCGCACGAACCTTCGTAGTGCAGGTCAGCCTGAGTCACCTTTGCGCGGTGAATTTTAGCCCTGAGCATAATACGTTGCATGTTTCTTCCGTTCCGTTATTCAAACTATTGCCTCGACGCCAAAACTCGGCGAAGGCAAATCAATTATTTATGTATTTCCTTGGAGCACTGCTTCCGCGAGACCGAAGCAGAATGCCAGTCATTCTCGCAACTGATCTATTTTTATACTCAATTACAGGAGAATTCATCCCAATCGGGCGACCCACGCACCCCAAAGCCCAGCAAGGGTACGCACACTTTCCGCCGACTTCCGTTAGGACTTGCAGGGAAGCGAACCAATAAGCATAAAGCTAAATGTCCGCCATAGCAAAGGCAAAGATGCGCAATCTTGACCTGACTCATTTTATTACAACATTTTCAGCTGGGGAAACATTGCGGGCAACTTTTTCTGGTGCGCGCTAAAATAGCGGGTTATTCCGAGAGCCACTATGTCCGACGTCTGGAAACCATCTGTTACTGTTGCTGCCATCATCGAGCGTGATGGGCTCTTCCTGCTGGTAGAGGAAGAAACCAGCGAGGGAATTCGCTTTAATCAGCCTGCCGGGCACCTGGATCCCCACGAGTCGCTGGAGCAGGCTGTCGTGCGCGAAACCCTGGAAGAAACTGCACACGATTTCACGCCTACCGCATTGGTCGGCATGTATATGTCGCGCTACGTTTCCGCGCGCACCGGTCATGATGTTACTTACTTAAGTTTCAGCTTTTGCGGCGAAGTTGGTGCCAAATACGACCAACCGCTGGATGTCGGCATCTTGCGCGCCGTCTGGATGAGCTACGACGAACTGGTCGCCTGCCAGGACAAACACCGCAGTCCATCGGTATTACAGCGCGTCATCGATTATCTGGACGGCAAGCGTGCCCCCTTGTCATTGTTGCAGACGGACCCATCGGTCTATGAGGTCATTGGCAATGGCTAAAAAGCGTGTCGTTATCGGCATGTCGGGCGGCGTCGACTCGTCAGTCTCCGCCTGGCTCCTGAAAGAACAGGGTTATGAAGTCATCGGCCTGTTCATGAAGAACTGGGAAGATGACGACGATTCCGAATACTGCTCGACCCGCCAGGACTGGATCGATGCAGCCAGTGTCGCCGATGTGGTCGGCGTAGACATCGAAGCCGTCAATTTCGCAGCCGAGTACAAGGATCGCGTGTTCGCCGAATTTCTGCGCGAGTACGAAGCCGGTCGCACACCCAATCCTGACGTGCTGTGCAATGCCGAAATCAAGTTCAAGGCCTTTCTCGATCACGCCATGTTATTAGGCGCCGACATGATTGCGACCGGACACTATGCGCGTGTGCGCGAAGTGACCTCAGGACCGGATGCAGGCCAGGTCCAGTTGTTGAAAGCTGTCGATGCCAGCAAGGATCAAAGCTACTTCCTGCACCGCCTGAACCAGGCGCAACTGTCGAAGACCTTATTTCCGCTGGGCGAAATCCGTAAAACGGAAGTGCGCAAGATTGCCGAGCAACTGCAACTGCCGAACGCGAGCAAAAAAGATTCCACCGGCATCTGCTTCATCGGCGAACGTCCATTCCGCGAATTCCTGAATCGCTATCTGTCATATCAGCCAGGCCCGATGAAAACGCCGGACGGCACTATCGTCGGCGAACACGTGGGCCTGAGTTTCTACACACTGGGGCAGCGCAAAGGCATCGGCCTGGGCGGCATGAAGACGCACAAAAATACCGATGGCAATAGCGACCCCTGGTACGTCGCGCGCAAGGATGTTGCCAACAACACCCTGTACATCGTACAAGGCCACGATCATCCCTGGCTGCTGTCATCCACATTAAGTGCGGGTCAAATGAGCTGGGTTTCCGGTAGTGCGCCAAGCGAGGAACTGGTAGCTGCCAAGACACGTTACCGGCAAGCCGATGTTGCATGCACACAGCACGCAACAGCCGAGAGCTTTGCGCTCGCGTTCGACACACCGCAATGGGCCGTCACGCCAGGACAATCCGCAGTTCTGTATCAAGGCGATGTCTGCCTGGGCGGCGGCATCATTACCGCATCGACAATGAAATAAACAGCGACTAAGACCAGCTTCTTTATCGGGAGACTGTTTATATAAGTCTGCCGCCGCCGATTTTCCGATCCCGCATGCAATCGGAGAATCGGTCTCAACTTACCCTTCAGAAAAAAATTTCCTCTCGTTGTACACTGTGCCGCGATTGCTCTGCCCCTCGGCAGAGATGCGGTCTGGAGAAGAAATGCGCGATTTCCCTGTACGTTATCTGGCCTTGATGGTGACCGGATGTGTGTTTGCAGTGTCTTTGATGGTGGCATTGCGGCTTGATATCGGTTGGTGGCTGGTCATACTGTCCGGTGCACTGACGGCAATCGGCCTTGCCGACCTTCTCCAGAACAAACGTGCCTTGCTGCGCAATTACCCTATCCTCGCGCACTTTCGTTATATGTTTGAGTCGATACGCCCTGAAATACGGCAGTATTTTCTTGAGGACGATGCGGCACCCAATCCGTTTTCACGCAATCAGCGCTCGCTGGTTTATCAACGCGCCAAACAAGCGATCGACAAGCGCCCGTTCGGCACTCAACTCGATGTCTATCAAAGCGATTACGAATGGATCAATCACTCGATCGTGCCGACCAAGCTTGCCTCACATGATTTCCGCATCACGATAGGTGCCGACCGCGCGCAACCCTATTCGGCCAGCGTATTCAATATCTCGGCCATGAGTTTCGGGGCCCTGTCGGCCAACGCCATCCGCGCCTTGAACCAGGGTGCACAAAAAGGCGGCTTCATGCACGACACTGGTGAAGGCAGCATCAGTCGCTATCACCAACCTGAGAATGCAAACGATGCCGGCGGCGATCTGGTGTGGGAAATCGGTTCCGGCTATTTTGGCTGTCGCAATGAAGATGGCAGTTTTTCAGCAGAAAAATTCGCCGCCAACGCCAATCTCCCGCAAGTAAAAATGATAGAGGTAAAACTCTCGCAAGGTGCCAAACCCGGCCACGGCGGCATGCTGCCGGGCGCCAAGGTATCCATTGAAATCGCTACTGCACGCGGCATACCGGTAGGCATGGACTGTATTTCACCATCGTCGCATTCCGCTTTCGATACACCGACAGGCTTGCTGCAATTCATTGAGCAACTACGCAATCTGTCAGGCGGAAAACCGACCGGGTTCAAGCTGGCAATCGGCCATCCGTGGGAATTTTTCGGCATCGTGAAGGCGATGCTGCACACCGGCATCACTCCCGACTTCATTGTCATTGACGGCGGCGAAGGCGGCACTGGCGCGGCACCGGTCGAATTCACCGATCATGTCGGCGTACCCTTGCAGGAAGCACTGCTGCTCGCGCACAACACACTGGTCGGTGCCAAGCTGCGCGACAAGGTGAAGATAGGCGCATCCGGCAAAATCATTACTGCATTCGATATCGTCCGCACCATCGCACTTGGCGCAGACTGGTGCAACTCGGCGCGCGGCTTCATGTTTGCACTCGGCTGCATTCAGTCGCAGAGCTGTCATACCGATCGCTGCCCGACCGGCATCGCCACCCAGGATACCTTGCGTCAACGCGCACTGGTCGTGCCGGACAAGGCCGAGCGCGTAGCCAACTTTCATCAAAATACTTTGAAAGCACTGGCAGAATTGATTGCCGCCGCAGGCTTGCATCATCCATCCGAACTGAAACCGCATCATCTGGTGCGACGCGTATCGGCCAATCAAGTCAAACTTGCTTCGGCCTTGCTGCCCTACCTCGAATCCGGTCAGTTGCTCAGCGAAGCGCAGGCGACCAGCGGATTGCCTGAAGTATTTGCCAAATACTGGCCGATTGCGCAGGCAGAATCGTTCCATCCAATACGCTGACAACGCACGTGCTCATCCTGCACCCTCTCTAGGCGACATGGCCTGTGTCGCCTGCTGTCGTATTGCCCTGCGGACAGCAATTTAGCCGGTAAAAAATAATTTTCCGGCAACTTCTCAAGCCTGCACCACCAGGTCGGCGATTTATTTCGCCCACAAACGGCCTTCCCGCACGAAAAAACTTGCAATCCAGCCGCAAATACCCAATAATCTAAACACGAATTGTTCTCATTTACGAGAAAAGGCTGATCATGACGATCCCGGCACCACGCGAAACACAAGATACAACTACTCCCAGCGCATGCAACAACGCTATGGAACAAGCCGTCACGCGCATCAACAGCCGTGATTTGTTTCGGCAAATGCGGGAAGTGGAAATCGCACACGAAGGCCGCATATATCGTTTGCGATTGACGCAATTGAACAAACTGATTCTGACGGCATAAGCAACAGAAATTTAATAGCAGAAATTTAGAAACAGAAATATCGATTCGCACGCTAGCCAGCCACGCACAGCGATACACGTTGTGCCAGCAAGCCAAACCAACCGATAAGGAGAGTTTGATGGCTATCGAAAAAACGGATCAGGCATTGCAGGAACCAAACGCAGCGCCGGCGCAACCAGAGTTACTCGTTTCCGCCGTGCTGCATTTGATGTCGCATTACACCGCGAATAATCAGGAAAGCAGTTCGTGCATCAAGCTGGCTTCGGTGATCGAGCGGCATTTGAAGGCACTGGCTGATTTACCCGAACTGGCGCCGGTATTGCGCGCAACCTGCCAGCAGTTGTCGGAACAGTGGGCAACGGTAGTGGAGCGAACCATGCCGCAGCCGGAGAAATTCAAGTTGTTCACGCGACTGGTGACCGGGCCGCGCATCAACTGAGGTACAGCCGGGCAATCGAGCCGGCAGGCAGCATGGAATTGAAAAAGCTGGGGTTTAGTGTTTTTCACCTACGAAGAAAGTAACAAGAGGCATCGATGATTGTCTGTGTATGCAACAACGTTTCTGAACGGAAAATTCGCCAGGCGGTCGATAGCGGCATGACGTCGATGGCAGAGCTGCGCGACGAGCTGGAAGTCGGCACCTGCTGCGGCAAATGTCATGCCTGTGCGAAACGTGTCTTGCGCGAGTCCCTTGCCGATGTGCGCTCAACTCAAACTATAATGTTCCATCCAAACGCAATGGCCGCATAAGCAATGTTATGAACGCAACATCGATTCCATCGTCAGTTCCGCGTCTCCCGCCGTTCCTGTCACAAGCACTCAAGAAATACGGTCCGCTCATCGTCATTGTGGCGCTGCACATTGGATTGTTTTACGCTTTGCGCAGCGGCCTGGTACATCAAGTCACCAAGGCATTGCCGACCGAAATTTTCGCCAGCTTCATCACCGAGCAACCGGCGCCGCAACCA
>NZ_JBEBPO010000118.1:0-5904 GCF_040395855.1 Herminiimonas fonticola
ACCGGCCTGTCACGCCGGGGGTCGCGGGTTCGAGTCCCGTCCACTCCGCCAAAATAAGAAAATGCCCGCGCAAGCGGGCATTTTTGTTTTCATCTCAAGATTCGGCACAGCCGACACTCTGCGAAGTGGAGTGAGCCGCCTGCGCGGCTCACGGCGGGACTCGAAGGGAATCGCTTGCAAGCGATTCCGCGGCCTGCGGAACGTAGGCGAGTCCCAGCACCAACAAGCAACTCTGCAAATCAATAAGCCTTGTAGGCCAGATACTTGCCGCTCATGACGATACGTACGCGGTCGCCATTCGGATCTTTCTCTCTTGCCATATCCATCTTGAAATCGATCGCACTCATGATGCCGTCGCCGAATTCTTCATGGATCAATTCCTTGAAAGTGGTGCCGTAGACGCTCACCAGCTCATAAAAGCGATAGATCAAGGGATCAGTCGGGACTGCCGTCGGCAACGAACCTTTGTACGGCACCACCATCAGCCACTTTTTCTCGTCATCCGTAAGATCAAAAATACCGGCCAGGATATCGGCCTGCCTGGCATCCAGCGTCATCTGTCCGAGGCACGCCGCCGTGACCCATTCTTTGCTTAAACCGACCTTGGCCGCGACCTCAGACCATTTCAAACCTTTTGCAACCTTGCCGGTGATGATTTTTTCAGTAACGTCCAGACGATTCATGCTTCACTCCTTGAGTTGAAATTGGCGTAATGCGGCATCCGATAGACTGCCCGTTTTAGCTAAAGCAAACTTCATGCGCACCAACATGGCAGGCACTCAAATCTTTGCATTAGAGCAAGCAGATTCACGCAGTGCGTCTCTCAGACTTTTCCAGTTCTGGTAACATACGAACCCTGCACACAAAGGCTCGTTGCCCCGCATTTTTCCTGACCATGCGCCTATCGCAACGAGAAAGCACGATGACTGATTCCACTCCTGACTTCAAACGCGAACCCATTCCACTCCCGAGCAAACCCGGCAAGGTTTTGCTGCACTCCTGCTGTGCGCCATGCTCCGGTGAAGTAATGGAAGCGATGCTGGCCTCCGGCATCGAGTACACGATTTTCTTTTACAACCCGAACATCCATCCGGAAAAAGAATATCTGCTGCGCAAGGAAGAAAACATCCGCTTTGCCGAAAAGCACAACATCGAATTCATCGACGCCGACTACGACACCGACAACTGGTTCGAGCGTGCCAAGGGCATGGAGAACGAGCCTGAGCGCGGCATACGCTGCACGATGTGCTTCGACATGCGTTTCGAGCGCACGGCCTTGTATGCGCACGAACACGGCTTCCCGGTGATTTCCAGTTCGCTCGGGATTTCACGCTGGAAGGACATGAACCAGATCAACGATTGCGGCGTACGCGCCGCAGCGAAATACCCGGACATGCTGTACTGGGAATACAACTGGCGCAAAAAAGGCGGCTCTGCACGCATGATCGAAATCTCCAAGCGCGAGAATTTCTATCAGCAGGAATATTGCGGCTGCGTGTATTCGCTGCGCGACACCAACAAACACCGCCGCGAAAGCGGGCGCGAACGAATTGCCATGGGTGTGCAGTTTTACGGCAAGCAGGACGCCACCGAAAAAACCGACGAGTAAATCCTATGGCTGCACATTCCTTCATCGAATGTGCAGCCAGACCAACATCGTCATTTCAGGGCGATATCAACACGACCAAATCAAAGCTGCTCCACCGCAAACAATTCGCCCTGCTCCACCATCGTGGGCAGCACTTCACCTGGTTTCGATAAAGAAGTAATCCGTACACCGAGCAGCCGCAAACGCTTGTCCAGCGGCACGCGGCGCAGGCATTCGCCGGCAGCCTGGCGTATCGCCTGTGCATTATTGCTTGGATCGGGCAAGGTCAGATCACGCGTCACCGTGCTGAAATCGGCATAGCGCAACTTGATGCCGACGGTGCGACCCAGATATCCCTTGCGCACCAGATCATCTGCCACACGCTCACACAGTTGCGTGAACAAGACGCTCAATTCCTTGCGATCCAGTTTGGCGTGCAGATCACGCTCCAATGTCGATTCACGACTGATGGACTTGGGTTCAGAACGTGTCATCACTTCCTTATCATCGATGCCGTGCGCAACCCGCATCAGCCATGCGCTGTAGACGCGGCCGAAATTCGCCTGCAGCACGGCAGGATCGCAAGCCGCCAGTTGCGCTATCGTCAGTATTCCGAGACCGGCGAGTTTTTCTGCGGACTTGGGCCCGATGCCATTGATTTTCTTGACCGAGAGCGGCCAGATACGCAACGGAATATCCTCTGTCGAAAGAATGGTCAGGCCATTGGGTTTTTCCAGATCCGAACATATCTTCGCCAGCAATTTGTTCGGCGCTATCCCTATCGAACAGGAAAGACCGGTGGCAAGGTTCACCGCATCCTTGATGCGTTGTGCAACGACGGCAATCTCTTCGTTCTGATCCTTGAGGTCGAGATAGATTTCATCGATGCCGCGATCTTCCATCTGCGGCACAATCGCGCTGGCAGCGGCCTTGAACAATTTGGAATAATGGCGATAGGCAGTGAAGTCGGTAGGAAGCAAAATCGCATCCGGAGCCAGCTTCGCCGCTTTCATCAGTCCCATCGCGGAAAATACCCCCAGCGCACGGGCTTCATACGTTGAAGTAGTCACCACACCGCGCCCGGCATAATCGCGCAGGCGCGCATAACGGCGGCTGCCATCCGCCTGCAGTACCGGTTGATGCGCCGAACCGGCACCGATCACAACCGCCTGTCCACGCAATTCGGGATAACGCAGCAATTCAACCGATGCATAAAACGCATCCATATCAAGATGGGCGATATGGCGGGGACGCGTAGACATAAGACGGCAACAACTGAAATGAGATACTGCCCAGCATAACATTTGCTGTACGAATACACAGTAAATTCGCAGTGAAAATTACTGTAATTCCGGTACACATTGCCAGGCCGCTTTTTCTCAAAGAACGACAAGGGCAAGAAGTGGAAAGTAAAAGCTGAAAAGTAGAAGCGCTGAAGTGCACATCAGGACGCAAATAAAACAAGGCGAGAGCACCTGCGTACTCTCGCCCGACAAGCCACCCGTCAAATCAGAAAATTATCTGCCAGGCATGCTTGGACTTGTTGCCGGCATTGCGCAGGATGGTGCCTTGCCACTCGCTTCAATACGTCGTTTCACCAAGGGATCAGCAGTGTAATTCAAGCGCGATTGATCGGTATATCTCGGGTCGTTAGGGTCGGATGGCGCCTCTGAAGCAGGCACCACGATAAGGACTGGACATGCCTGGGGGGCTGACTGGGCGGCTGCAATTTGCGACAACATGGCCACCGCCGTGCCGGCAAGAATGGTACGTAGTTTTATCATGGCAACTCCTTGTTCAATAATAAGAAACCGATACGAAGCGCTCGCACGGAAATGGATGCTGCCAAGTAAATTGATTGGCATTGCATGCCTTACTACTGACATGGATTGTTATCAGAAGTTCATCTTGCCTTGTCCGCACTGCCTTGCGGCAATATGCGCGAACGGATGCATCGCCCTTCAAGCATCAGCTTAATTACCGCGCCACCATAAACCTATGGCTGCCAGAGACAGTGCAATGGCAATCCATGACAATAAGGACATGCGTCGATAACGCCGCTCATTCGCAATCACACCCTGCTCCAGCGTCATCACCATTTGCTGCAACTGCTCGGCCAGATCCTTGATGCGCACGGCATTTTGCGACGCCACTTCCTGCAGTTCGTTAATCTGCTGCTGCAACAGCGCCTCCTGCGTCGCGGCATTCTCATCGATCTTGCTCTTCTTGAATACCGGCAAAGCGGCGTCAATGATGGTGCCTACGTGCGGCAGGATGGCCTTGACGGCGGGTACTAGCCATGAATACATGCGGATTCCTTACCTGAATAAATAACGTGCTGTGTTTGACGGACTGCCGTTGCTGACTGCCCATAGACGATCTTGCATGACAAATTCCATGTTGCCTATGCATTTACCGCATTTCCCGGCATTTCCATTTCGTTGCCGCCGGGTTTTAAGTTATATTGCAACGACTCCTGCTGCCGCACGGTTCGCGGCAGCAAACAACATCAATTTGAAAATGACTACACCGCTTATGCTCGACCCCAACGCCTTACTCAAGCCACTCGATGGCTACATCGTAGAAGACCTGAGCAACGCCGACATCGCCACCACCGGTACGATTGCTGCTTCCATTCTGGGCGACCTCGCCGCACCCGTGTTGAAGATGCTGTCGGTTGCCGGCGATTCCGCCAACGATATCTCGGTCGAATTCTTCCCCGATCCGGACGACGAAAGTACACCCGGCACACTGATCTTCTGGCCCGCCACTCGCACCAGCAAGAACAGCACGCGCGACGACGCATTCAATGCCGAGTATGCATTGCGCCTCGCGGTATTTTTATCCGAACGCGAAGACGAGGATGTGATCTACCCGGCCGGCTTCAGCATGGTGCTGAAGCTCAATGAAAGCGGCTGCGAACTGGTAAAGAATCTGCCGCCTGCCGTATTTGAACGACTGGAATTCCAGATGAAGGGCAACTCCTTGCCGAGCGGCTTTGAGTTTCTCGATGACAGCGAACACATTCCGGTCATTCCGAACATGCGTCGCCAGTTCCTGAAAGCGATTACACGCGCACATTCAGTAACAGCAAAAAAACGCAGCAAGGAATTTGACGCGGTGATGGCGCATTACATCTGGGACAACACCGAACCGAAGCCACACTTTGAAGCCGTGCTGTCAACGCTGGCTACGCTGTTTGTCGCAATACACCATCAATCCAAACTGTAATTTATTTGCACCAACATGCCCGATTGTTCAGTCGGGCATGTTCACAAACAGTTCTTCCACCTTCGTTCTCGCCCACGGCGTCTTGCGCAGAAATTTCAAACTTGATTTGATACTGGGATCGATGTTGAAGCACTTGATCTCTATGCGTCGGCCCAGCTCTTCCCAGCCGTAGCAATCCACCAGCGCGAGCAGGATCTTCTCCAGGCTCTGGCCATGCAATGGATCGCTGTCTGACGCTCTGTTCTTTTGCTGGTCGCTCATCATATTGCCGCTCAGGCCGGTTTGTTTTCCTGCACCAGCACCCACGGCCGTGCCACGACGGCCCACAATACGTTATCCACTTCCAGCCAGGCGCTTGCCTGCGCATCTGTCGCCTTGGCAAGCTTGCCCTCATTCAGCCATTGCTCCACGCTCGCCTTGTCATCGATGGAAAAGCGCGCCGCGACATCGACCAGATCAAGATCGCTGCTCACCACGATCACCAAACCGCCGGCGAAATAACGCAGCAATTCAGACCACGCAATTTGCGAAGTTTCCATATTGAGTTTGGCATGCAAGAGTTTTTGCTCCTGATCCGGCTGGCCTTGGGTAGTCATCATCAATTCAATCTGTATAAAATTTAAAACTTCGGAAAAGCATTTTCTTTACGCAAGGAGCCACGCACATCAATAGTGTGGCGGCCGCTCATTGGCGGCACCCTGTTCGTTGGCGCCACTGGCAACTTCCTTCAAGCGTCCGACCAGCGCAATGCACAAGGATTCCAGTTCATCGATTTTCTTTTGCTGTTCGTACACCATCTTGTTCAAGGCATCGACCAGATCCTCCTGGCGCGTCAGCTTGATTTCGATATCGACGATACGGTCTTCATTCATGATTTTTTCCATTTACTGATGCGGCGCAGACTCAAGCCACTTTCGGTTTTTGCAATAGCGCCTTCAGATTCGCCAGCCGGTTTTGCGGCGTAATGATTTCATCTTCAGTCGGTACCGCGTCGCCCTCATCCAGTTTCATTTCCTTGATGAAGCGGGAAATATCGCAATGCACGTGTTCGCGTGCGCGCTTGCGTTTCTTGCACCAGCTCACAT
>NZ_JBEBPO010000119.1:0-5883 GCF_040395855.1 Herminiimonas fonticola
TTGCAGCAAAATTGACTACACCCACTGCAAATCTACGCATATTTCAGTAAAATTTATTTTCCTGCGACATGGAGGATATAGGTGCCGGAAAATGATCAAATGGCCTCTGATTACGCTGTTCATGTGCAGCGTCTTTTACACACATTATCGTGGCAAGGTGCGGCATAAATGGCTGCGGCAATCGACTGACCACTCTACCTTCATGGCGCCGATCAACGCGTTCATGACCTTGTTTTCCCGCCTGCCGGATCGACCGTATCACCACCTCGACAGTTACCCGGAAATGCGCCCGCTGGCCGAGCAGTGGCAAGTCATACGGGATGAAGCGCTGGCATTGCAGGAACACATCAAGGCTTCCGCTAATTTTGACGATGCCGGCTTCAATTCCTTCTTCCGGCGCGGCTGGACACGCTTCTATTTGAAATGGTACGGCGCAAGCCATCCATCGGCACAGCAACGCTGTCCGCGCACCGTCGCCATTCTGGAATCCATTCCCATCGTCAAGGCCGCCATGTTCGCGCAATTACCGCCGGGTGCCGATCTGGGCCGTCATCGCGATCCGTATGCCGGCTCGCTGCGTTACCACCTCGGCCTGGTCACGCCGAACGACGACCGCTGCTTCATAGCCGTGGATGGCATACGCTACAGCTGGCGCGATGGCGAAGCGGTCATTTTCGATGAGACTTATATCCACTGGGCCGCCAACGAGAGCGATAAAAATCGCATCATCCTGTTCTGCGATCTGGAACGCAAGATGAAATGGCGCTGGGCGCAAGCCGTCAACCGCTGGTTCGGCCGCAAAGTCATGGCCGCAACGGCCGCTCCCAACGATGGACAGGATCGCACCGGCGGCGTCAATCGCGCGTTTCGCCACGTCTATGCGGTGCGTCGCTCCGGCAAGAAGCTCAAGGCGCATAACAAGCCGCTGTATTACGTCGTCAAGTGGTCGCTGTTGTTATCCATCGTGGCCGGAATTTTGCTGATGTGAGCATTTCTTGGGAGGCACATCGATCAAGCTTCGTCAAACGCAAACAGCCCGGTTATACCGGGCTGTTTTTCATGATTTGAGGCGTAAATGGAGGAAAAACCTAGTGATGCATTACCGGAATCTGCTCACGCCTGTTCCAGGCTGATATCGCATCCTGATCATTTTTGGCTTCCGTACTGGCACTAAAATGCGCTGCGTTGTGATTCAAGGTACATGCTTCATTCAAGCAATGCACATAGCTGTAAGGCCGTTCGGATTCAAGGTAATGGGCTTCTTTCAGTTCTGCCTTACTGCCGCAAACAGGACAAGGTTTTAATGTTGCATCCATTTTTTCCTCCTAAGTGGTTACATTGCGTCTCTTCTCGATCTCGTTTGATAACTTCGATACTTAAGAGTTCAGCGCCATCCTCCTGATATGTACTGGTTCTAGTTTGCTCTACAAGTAACGCTACCTCGCATTACTTGATTTAAATTCTAGTACAAAATCGCAGGCAAGGTTTTTTAACCCTACAACTTATCTGTATTTAAAATGATGCTTTCAGCGTCCACACGCGCATCGCCTTGCACAGCCATGCAAGGCCGACAAATTTCTGGCGTGTCACAAGCAGGTAACAATCGCTGCTTACACTACGCAGGTCACTCCATCCAAGTATTGGACTTTTGCCCGCGCCGCAAGGTTAGCGGGCTTTTTTTTATGGATCGAAAGAGATGTCGCTGAAGCTCAACGTTTTTCAAACACGCCTTCGGCTCGATTTTTTTTCACGTCATTCCATGTGAAAATTTGCGCATTCATCGCAATGTAGACGCCATGCGGCAAGGCCTGCGCGATGCCGCAGGCAAAACCGAAGTTGAACAGTGCATCCGAATTCTTGATTTCGTAAGGCACCATCGCACCGGTCAGCACGATTGTTTTCGGCAATTGTGCTGCACCCAGCACCTCCGCCGTTTCGCGCATGGTGTCGGTACCGTGCACGACCACGATGCTGGTCTCGTCGGCGCGCAGGCAGGAAGCAGCAATACGCTGGCGGTCAGCGTCGTGCATGTCCAACGAATCGAGGAAAGGCAGTTGTTCCAGCTGAATCGGCACCGTAATCCGGCACCGCTTGATGATTTGCGGCAGGTGACCCTTGCTGAAATTCAGCTCGCCCGCAATTTCATCGTAATGTTTATCGAAGGTACCACCGGTGGCAATGATGCGCAGAGTCATGTTTAGTCACAAGGCAAGAAGGCAGTCCACAATCGGATCGCTCATCATAACGCGGGCAGTGCAGCAATGAAAAGAGGC
Source organism: Herminiimonas fonticola (assembly GCF_040395855.1). Taxonomy (GTDB): domain Bacteria; phylum Pseudomonadota; class Gammaproteobacteria; order Burkholderiales; family Burkholderiaceae_D; genus Oxalicibacterium; species Oxalicibacterium fonticola_A. Next base: position 2,274 of record NZ_JBEBPO010000119.1, read on the forward strand.
GCATAACTATCAGACGATAAATATGCAAATGCTGGCGTCTTCAGGCAGCAATTTTCATCGCCGGGTCAATCGGGATTTCCTCGTTGTTGAGCACCGCAAACAAATGATCGACGTTAATCGACTGAATCAGCAGATTCCCGCGATTGGCCTGTATCACTTCCGTCACCAGCATGCCGGTACTCGGCGCTGCCAGCGGCGTCGGCACAATTTGCGACGGCTGGAATTCCGGTACGCCATGCAGTTCGCTGACCAGCAAGCCGATGCTTTGCGTGCCGCGATTGACGACAATGACCTGGCTGCTGCTGTCAATATCCGAACGGCAACCGCGCACCAGATGGCCCAGATCGAAAACCCAGACGAAACGCCTGGATTCATTCTCATGCTGCAATGCGAGTATGCCTATGCGTTCGGCGCGGCTGCCCATGGACATCGGTGCGATTTTGGAAGCCGGCAAGGCTTCCTGCACGTATTCGGCTGCCATCGCAAACAGTGCACCGTCAATGAAGAAGGTGGCAAACTCGCGCCCGGCCGGCGCCATCGCATCCAGTTCCAGTACCGTGCCGGCGCTATTGCCGTGGCTGATTTGCTGGCGCTCTTCACCGAAAGAGTGAAATACCACAGCCAGCACATCTTCCCGATAACCGTCTGAAGTCTTGAACTCGCGGTAACCGTGCGACATCGTGCAACCCAGGATGGCGTAATGGCCGTCGTGAATCACGATGCGCGAGGCGCTGTCACCGTTTTTCACATCAAGAAGCACAGGATCGAGCTCCAGCAAGGTACCGACCGGGCGCGTCGCATCGGTGCTGGAAATAATGTAGCCGCGACGATCGACAAACAGCGCCGTGGCGCTCTTCTTGTCGCCCAGCGCGCCTTGCAGCATGGCCGAGAATTCCGGTTCCGCATCGAAGACTATGCCGATACCGCCGACCATCTGGGCGGCATCATCCGGATGGCGGATGGCGGCATGATAAACATAGGTTGGGCGATCACCATACAACGCCGTTTTTTCAAACGGCGTGACGTAATACTGCTGATCGCTGCGCAAGGCGCGCACCTGTTCGAAGGTGGCGTCGCCTATCATCGTTCCGACCACTTCCAGGCCGTCTGCCTTGTAGTCGCTGCTGGCAATGATCATGCCGGCAGCGTCATATACAAAAATACGCGTGTACACCGTGTAGAGCGAATTGATGTAGCCCAGAATTTCAGTCAGGCGTGCGACGGTTTCTGCCGATTTGACTGGGGCCGCCAGTGCGATTTGCAGTTCCGGCGTCAGCGCCCACCAGCGGCAATCGTCGGAGCGCTCGTACAAATTGCGGTCCAGCAAATCGACCATCAGATGCGAAACAAATTCCGCATCGCTCAGGCTGGAAGACAGCACGGTTTCATACAGATCGCGTATCGATTGCGAAAACAGCTCATTGCTGCGCGTGCCGGTTTCACTGATTTGCTCAAGGATGGTTTTAAGCTTCAGCAATTCACCGTTTTGCCCGGCCGTCATGACCTGCCCGTTCCACACCACGCGGCGTATGGTTTCGGCCGCGCTCATGATTTCAAACAGAGGAGGGCAGAAAGTCTGCGCATGCGACAACAGTCCGTCGGCAACATGTTGGTCCAGCGAGGTCAGCGCATTCGTCGCGCGGCCGGTAAAGCCCAGCTCAACCGGAATCATCACTTGCCCCTGCCAGCCCGGTGGCCCCATATAGCCCTGATAACCATCTGCAGAAAAAGTGCGCGCCAGATATTCACGTCCACCGTACACGACCAGCCTTGGATCGGCATCGCAATTGACCGGCACCTCGGCACCAAGCGGAATCCAGCGCGGATCGGCGCTGGCGATCACGCGATTGCTGCCATCAAGCAGCAGCATATTCGAACGTTCGGCAGGATCGCGATGCGAACGGAAGATGCTCGCCATCTCTTCTTCAAAATGGAAGCACAGACACAGTACACCGACCACGGCGCCGGTTTCCGGATGGTGCATGCGGCGCGAATAGATCAGCGCTTCATGCTTGCCGGGACGCAGATCGGTGGCGCGAAAGGTTTCAACATAGGTATCCGACATCAGCGTTTGCCTGAGCAGCGGATCGGCGCTGCCTTCGAGCGGCGTGGTTTCATCGATCTGCACCAGCACATTGCCGGCATCGTCGAGCAAAATGATTTCGTCATAGACGGTGTACTTGCTGCGATAGGCACGCAAGCGGGCGCGTATCATGTCCCTATCATCGTGCAGGCCGGCGACGAAGGCGCACAGTTCGCGATCGGTGGCGAGGAAGCCGACATCGGCGGTGCGCTCATACAGATTGCGCACGACAATATCGATCACGTACTGCGCCTTGGTACCGATCTCTTCCAGCACATTGGATACTTTTTCACGCACCAGGCTGCTCACCAATTCCTGCTCCAGACGGTTGAAGCCAGCGCGCGTCGCGGCCATCGTCGGCAGGATCGCCTTCGCTTCGACCGGGCAATTCATCTTGGCAGACGCCTCGATCATGCGCCACATCAGGTTCAACTCGCGCAGTGATTCTTCGCAACGGCTGACATCGCGCATATACGGTAAAAAAGTATCGATTTGCAGTGCAGAAGGATGGTCCATCTGAAACTCCCTGGTCTGTCATTTTTCGATGCCACTCCACAGCGGCACTCGGGCAAGACTTGATCGCCTGATTAATAATGCACATAGGCAATAAGCAAATTGCAGACCAGCAATAAGACCTTATCCTTTTGGTATGAATTCACTGTGGGGCGCGCGCACTCGTGACTTGCTCACATCTTGATAGTCATGCTCACAGTGCGTTTTCGGCTTGCGCAGATTTTTTCTAACGTGGCCGATTACGAAATGCGTTTGTGTACTTGCACTGAAATTATTCATGCATTTTTTAAGCAATATTTGCGTATCGTTTTTACGTCGCCTAATGGTGCACCGAAAAGACCATCGGCTAACCAGGCAGCGCAAATGCCGTTACACTATCGCCGGCTCGCAACATTTTTGAATTGTATTGTTTTAGCTATGAAACCTATCGCTCCGGGAACCGTGATTTTTCACCGCCATCGTGGTTATGGCGTCATCACGACCGTCAATCTGATGACGGGCTGGATTTCTGCGCGCTTCGGCAACGAAATGCGCACGCTGGATTTGAATTTATCCACCGATGAAGTGCAGCATGCCGATGGCGAACCCATCCTGTTCCGCCGTACGCCACCCGATCCGATGCCGCATGCGCGACTGATGGCGATGGTGCGCGAACTGCACAAAGCCGGTTATCAACGCCTGTATTTATATAGCTGGCCCAAGCCATCCGGCCTGCACTGGCGCTGGCATTTATTCACCGGACCGCGCAACTGGATGGAACGTCCGTGGCGCGAAGGCTGGTACGGCTCAGGCGCTGAATACAACTGCAATCCCGTGATGGGTTGGGGCGATACGCCTGGCGAAACGCCGGAAGAATTGGCCAGCACACTGGCACAGTTCGATCCGACCGGCATGGCGCAAGCGCTGGGGCGTGATGAAGATCACGCCGCCTGGTTCGCTCTGGTGTGCGACGCCTTGCTGCCGGATTACACCTTCTCGCTGGGTTGGGATAAACAGGATGGCCGCATCCCCGAT
>NZ_JBEBPO010000120.1:0-5850 GCF_040395855.1 Herminiimonas fonticola
GTCAGGCCGCTTTATGTTCCAGTACCTGAACGTTGTCCCCGGCTACATCAATCGCAATTTTCCGCGGCTTCAATGCTTCCGGAATTTCCCTGGCCAGCTCGATATTCAACAGGCCGTTATCCAGCTTCGCGCCAACAACGCGCACGTGGTCGGCTAACTGGAAGCTGTGTTCAAAGTTGCGCGAGGCAATGCCGCGATGCAGGAAATTGCGCGGCGTTTCTTCGCGCGGCTTGCGGCCGGTGATTTTGAGCGTGTCGCGTTCTGTTTCGATCTCGATCTCGGAACGGTCGAAGCCTGCGACAGCCATGGTGATACGGTATTTGTCTTCACTGACCAGTTCTATGTTGTATGGCGGATAGCTGGGTTGCGTGTCAGCGCGTTGCGCATCGTCAAACAATTGAGCCAGGCGATCGAAGCCAATAGCGGAACGGTACAGTGGTGAAAAGTCATAGGTACGCATGATGAATATCCTTTTAAAGTTCAAGCGATAAAGTGAACGACAAACCTCGATTGAGCATCTGTCAGTACAAATATTAGTGCGCGAAAAACGATTTTCAAGATCTTGAAAATCAGCGTTAGTGCCCCTATAACAGCCCGTTTTTCCGCTGTTTTCCTCTGCCCGGCTGCGTCGATGCACCCCCTGCTCCAGCTGCTGCTTCAAACTTCTTTACACGAAAAACCTTGCTATTGATTACTGAATCAACGAAAATCTAAATGAGAATTATTGCTATTTGAAATACGGCAGACCTATCAAACGACATGAAAACAAACCCTTAATGGAAGCACGCGCAAAAAGCCCTCAACGTGCTTATTGGTTAAAAACCTTGCATCAATGGCACTGGATCAGTTCAGCGCTGTGCCTGCTCGGCATGCTGCTGTTCAGCGTTACCGGCATCACGCTCAACCACTCTTCGCAGATCGAAGCCAAACCGCAGGTTGCTACGCAGGAAGCGCAATTACCTGCCGGCTTGCAAACCCAACTGGCAAAGATGAACGCGGAAGAAAGTGGCAAGGCTAAAGCGCAGCTGCCGCAGGAATTGCAGCGCTGGATAAAGGACAGCATGGCGCTGGATGTCAGCGGCCGCGATGTGGAATGGTCGCCGGAAGAGGTCTATGTTGCCTTGCCAAGGCCGGGCGGCGATGCGTGGGTACGTATCGATCGCGCCAGTGGAGCGGTTGAGTCCGAGTCGACCAATCGCGGCTGGATTTCCTACCTGAACGATTTGCACAAGGGTCGCAATACGGGCGATGCATGGAGCTGGTTCATCGATATCTTTGCGGCAGCCTGTTTGATTTTTTCGCTTACCGGTTTGTTCATCCTGAAGATGCACGCGACCAACCGGCCCAGTACCTGGCCGATTGTCGGCCTCGGTGTTCTGATTCCATTTTTGCTGGCTATTTTATTTATTCACTGATTAATCAAAGGTCTTCCCTATGCAGATTCGTTACTCCTTCATGCTGGGCGCAGCGCTAACAGCACCGAGCTTTGCAGCCGATTTGAATGTGAAAGTTGAAATTCCGCGCCTGACGGTTGCCGAGTATCACAAGCCTTACGTCGCTTTCTGGATCGAAGGCGCAGACCAGACCTTCGTGCGCAATCTGGCCGTCTGGTACGACCTGAAAATGAAGGATAACGAAGGCACCAAATGGCTCAAGGACATGCGTCAGTGGTGGCGCAAAAGCGGGCGCGATTTGCAGATGCCGGTCGATGGCTTGAGCGGCGCCACGCGCGCACCGGGCGTGCAGCAATTGAATTTCAACACGGCAAAATCCGGCCTCGATAAATTACCGGCTGGCGAATACGCGCTGGTCGTGGAAGCGGCGCGTGAAGTCGGCGGGCGCGAATTGATCCGCGTGCCATTTCAATGGCCGCCAAAGTCGGCACAAACCGCACAAGCCAAAGGCGAACATGAACTTGGCGCCGTCACTCTCGAATTAAAACCATAAAACTCAAGGACACTGAAATGAAAAAATCTTCCATGTGGCGCGTTGCTGCGCTGGCTGTTTCCCTCTCCGTCGCTTTGCCTATGGCAGCGCATGCGCACCGTGCGTGGATGCTGCCATCCGCAACGGTACTGTCGGGTAACGAGCCATGGGTCACCGTCGATGCCGCAATTTCCAACGACCTGTTTTACTTTGAACACAATGCCCTGCGTCTGGACAATCTGGCCGTGATCGCACCGGATGGCAAAACGGTAGAAGCGGAAAACAAAAGCACAGGTAAATATCGCAGCACCTTCGACGTCAAGCTGACGCAAAAAGGGACCTACAAGCTGACCATGGTGAATGATGGCTTGAGCGCAAGCTACAAACTGGGCAACGAAAACAAACGCTGGCGCGGTACGGCGGAAAGCTTCGCCAAGGACATTCCAGCCGATGCAAAAGATGTGAACGTTAGCCGCATGCAAAGCCGGATGGAAGTTTTCGTCAGCTCCGGCAAACCGACGGATACCGTCCTGAAGCCAACCGGCACCGGACTGGAACTGGTGCCGATCACGCATCCGAACGATCTGTTCGCCGGCGACACCAGCAATTTCCGTTTCATGCTCGATGGCAAACCAGCGGCTGATATTGAAGTCACACTGATTCCCGGCGGCATCCGCTATCGCGATCAACTCGGCGAGATCAAGGTCAAGACCGACAAGGACGGCAAGTTCAGCGTCAAGTGGCCGACTGCAGGCATGTACTGGATGAACGCCAGCAATGGCGGCGCACGTATGGAAGGTGGCGCTGCGAATGCCGCTCCGCAAGCAGTTGGCACCATCGCCAAACCTGTTCGCCGCGTCAGCTATTCGGCAACGCTGGAAGTACTGCAACCGTAAATAAAGATATGGTTAGTCGCCCGTTGACCGCTCGCGGCAACGGGCGTTTTTCTTTCCGACTTACACAGATCACATGCGACGCACACTGGTTCCTGTTATCGATACACCGCCCCTGCCACCGGCTTTGGGTGGCGTCGTGCATACCTTGCAGGGCGAGACGATGGGCACCAGCTGGTCAGTCAAGCTGGTGGCAGATGCTGCACGCCGCTTGTCACCTTTGCACAAATTGATTCAGGATCAGCTCGATACCGTCGTCGCGCAAATGAGTACGTGGAAAACTGACTCCGACCTGAGTCGCTACAACCAGGCAACAGCCGGTTCATGGCATCGTTTGCCGGACGAATTTTTCAGTGTGCTTGAATATGCGCTGGATGTCGCGCAGGCAAGCAACGGCGCTTATGACCCGACCGCAGGAGCATTGGTCAATGCATGGGGTTTCGGTCCGACGCGACGTTATAACGAAGAGGACTTTGTTGCACCAAGCAGCGCAGAACTGGATTTCGCACGCGCACAATGCGGCTGGCAACGCATACAACTCGACAAGACCACGCATCGTGTCCTGCAACCCGGCAATGCATACATCGATCTGTCTGCGATTGCCAAAGGCTACGGCGTCGACCAGGTTGCATGCGCGCTGCTGCAGCGAGGCATAGACAGTTTCCTGGTAGAGGTCGGCGGCGAGTTGCGCGGCACAGGCGTCAAGCCGGATGGACAGCCGTGGTGGTGCGCACTCGAGCATCCTGTGTCGACATCATTGGCTGCCGCGACTGCAAACGAATCGGCCATCGAAATCATTGCCGCACTCTACAATTTGTCTGTTGCCACATCCGGTGATTACCGCCGCTATTTTGAAGATGGCGACACGCGTTTTTCGCACACCATCGATCCGCGCAACGGCGAACCCATCTCTCATGGCCTTGCTTCTGTGACGGTACTGCATCGCGATTGCATGGCCGCCGATGCGTGGTCAACCGCGCTTGGCGTCATGGGCGCCGAACAAGGCCTGGCCTTTGCCGATCGACACGATCTGGCTGCGCTGTTTATTCAACGTGGCAAGGAAGGTTTTGAAGAACATATGAGTCAATCAATGATGGCCTTGCTGCAATGAACTGGAGCGACCAAACCCGAGCTATTGTGGCGATCCTGCTGGTCCTTGCGTATCTCGCCATGTGTATCAGCATTTACTGCATGCAGCGACGCAAGCAGCAACAGGCGACACGCAATGCAGCCGCACTCATTCCCGCTGCCGACGGCGTACAGCCCTGGTTGATCGGCTATGCCAGTCAAACCGGTTTTGCCGAAGAACTCGCCTGGAACACGGCGCGTCTGCTGCACACGGCAGGCGTGCCCGCCCGCGTGGCGAATTTGTCCGCCATCAGTGCCGACGATCTGATGCAGGCCGAACGTGCACTCTTCATCGTCAGCACTTACGGCGAAGGCGATCCGCCGGACAATGCCTCATTGTTCGCCGGCAAATTGATGAACGCCAAACTGGTTTTGCCACATCTGCACTTTGGCATGCTGATGCTGGGTGACAGCGAGTACACGCATTTTTGCGGCTTCGGCCGCACACTCACCGCATGGTTGCAGGCATGCGGTGCACACGCGCTGTTTGACAGCGTGGCGGTCGACAATGCGGATGCGAAAGCGCTGCACGATTGGCAGCACCATCTGAGCCATATCGCCGGCACCAGCGATGCGCCGGACTGGCAGGCGCCGACTTATCAGCAATGGCGACTGGCAGCACGCCGGCACCTCAATCCTGGCAGCGCAGGCAATCCGACCTTTCATATAGAACTGGAAGCGCTGAATGAACAAGCCACATGGGAAGCCGGCGATCTGCTTCAAGTGCTCGCTCCCGCCGACCGGCAACGTGCGCGTGAATATTCTGTCGCCTCGATTCCCGCCGATCGCCGCGTGCATCTGCTGGTTCGCCAGGAACGCCATGAAGACGGCAACCTCGGCATCGCCTCCGGCTGGCTGACCGAACAGGCGGCGCTGGGCACGATGATCGATGTACGTCTGCGTGCGCACAGCAATTTTCGTCTTGGCGACAATCTGCATCGACCACTGGTATTCATCGGTAACGGCACCGGCCTCGCCGGCTTGCGCAGCCATTTGAAAGCACGCGCAGCAAGCGGCAGGCAACGCAACTGGCTGCTATTCGGTGAACGCAATGCCGCGCATGATTTCTATTACCGCGATGAAATCGAAGCGTGGCAAACGCAGGGCGTATTGGAACGCGTCGATATCGTGTTTTCACGCGATCAGGCGGAACGCATTTACGTACAGGACAAATTGCGTGAACAGGCCGACACCATGTGCGCATGGCTGGCAGCAGATGCCGCGATTTATGTGTGCGGCAGCCTGGAAGGCATGGCCGGCGGCGTCGAAGCCGCGCTGACCGACATCATCGGTGGCGCAGGTGTGGAACAACTGATAGCGCAAGGTCGTTATCGGCGCGATGTGTACTGACCGATCGATAGTTGCCCTGCTTTTGCTCTGGCTACACGGTGGCCCATTGTCTTAACAGATTGTGATAATGGCCGGTCAGGCCGACCACCTCTTCGCAATCGCCCAACTTCTCGCGCAGTTTCAGAATGTTCTGGTCCAGCTCGAACAGCAGACGACGCTTGCCCTCATCCGCCACCATGCTTTGCAGCCAGAAAAATGAACATACGCGCGCACCCCGCGTGACGGGTTCAACTTTATGCAGACTGCTGGACGGGTACAAAATCATGTCGCCGGCCGGCAGCTTCACTTCATGTTCACCATACGTATCGGAAACGATCAATTCACCGCCATCGTAATCTTCCGGCTCGCACAGGAACAGCGTGCACGACAAGTCAGTACGCAGGCTCAGATTCGAACCCGGTATCGTTCGTACCGATCCATCGATATGAAAACCGTAATGCTCACCGCCTTCGTAACGATTGAACAGCGGCGGCATGTAACGCATGGGCAAGGCGGCGGAAAAGAATAAAGGATTGTTCACCAGCGCTTTCAGAATGATCTGGCCAAGCTCCAT
>NZ_JBEBPO010000121.1:0-5648 GCF_040395855.1 Herminiimonas fonticola
ATCGCCATCGTCACTCCTGCTTCATCCAGGCTGTCCATCACGCCTTGCCAGCGTATCGGTTCGGCAAGCTGGCGTGACAATGCGGGCGCTGCGGCATCCTTGCCATGCAGGCGTGCGCCGGAAATTCCTGCCAGAACGGGAAATAGCGGATTGTTGATGCCGCTCGCCGTCACCGCGTGCTCAAACGGTGCGACCGCATCGCGCATCCATGGCGTATGCGAAGCGATTTCAATTGGCAGGCGAGTTACCTTGCCGCCGGCTGCGCTAACGGCTGCTTCCAGCGCGTCGGCATTGCCCAGCAATCCGCCGGTAATCACTGCATCTTCATCGACCTCAATCGCAACGAAAAAACCATGCGCGCGCAGCACGGGTTCCAGCTCTGCCATCTGAATCAGGGCTTGCGATAGCGAAACGGCCAGCATCACTTGTGGCTGTTCAGGCGTAATGCACGCCTGCAGCAGCTTGGCGCGTAACGCAGCCAGCCTGATCGTTTCCTCCGGAGCCAGCGCACCCGCCACCGACCAGGATGCCAGTTCGCCTATGCTGTAACCGGCCGTAATCACAGGCTTGGGAATAAGCCCTTTGATGGCTTCCCAGTTTGCCAATATGCTCGCGACCACCAGCGGTTGTGCAATCGGATTGGCAAACATCAGGTGCTCGTCCGACAGGATATCCGGCAGTGCATGTCCGCATAGTTCTTCCAGCGGCCATGTCTGCAGCAACTGGCTGGCACGAACATCTTCGCGCAGGAGGTCGAACATGCCCGCGTGCTGCCCTCCCTGCCCCGAACACAGGATCGCAATGCGATTAGCCATTCTGTTCCTGTCGTTTCATTCCATCCCTAGACTTGCCTGATGCACAAACCAGCTTGCGGCAAGCATATCTGCTGCGCCGCCCGGCGACAAACCTTTGCCCACGAATTGCCGGTGGCAATTCAGCGCAGTATCGTGCCAGTGAGGATGTGCTGTGCCGCCGAGCGCGATGAAATCTTGTGCAGTCTGCCTGGCCAGCACGGCGCCATCCGGCCCGCCACGATGATAAATATTGGTATCTGCCATATGCGCCATCAAGGCGAACAAGGCATCGATCTGCGCATGATATGACGAACGCCCTGCGGCGATGGTATTACGCAACTGCGGCACACCGATATCGAACACCGCCGGAAAGCCCTTTGCACCTTCTTCACGTGCACCGCTAACACCATAAAGATGTGCAACACGCATGCCGTGAGACGTGCCGGACACCGGTGGCATCGAGTGCGCCTCCAGCGCACTCCCCCACTGCGTGATGAGGATTGTGCGTAATGTACTTTCCGACAAAGGCAAGCCGTGACCGTGGCAATACCCGGCTGCGGCACAGAGCAGGCCCAGAGAAAAAATGGCACCGCGATGCGTATTAATACCACCGGTTGCTGTCAGCATGCGCTGCTCTGCCTGAATACCGAGTTTCTTCAACACAGCAAACGGTGCATCCGCTGCCCCCGCGTGCGCCGCCTGGACAAAGTAATGGCGCAGCGAAAAGAGACTGCGCATGAACAGGCCGGCATCCATGTCGGCATGGCTGCCATTGTCTATAAGAGAAACCAGGCCGGGCTTCGGATACAGCACCAGTTCTGCGTGCAGGCTTCCTATGGCGATGCCGGCCGTTGCCAGGCACGCATTGCGCAGCAGCCTGTTTGCCGAAGATGCCCGGACAGCGACACTGCCAGAAACTTCCCGGGATCGAACAGGAAATGAATAGGTCGATGGTTTCACTAAGATTGCTCCAGTTCCGCCAGCAAGTCTGTGGCCGGCACAAGACTCAGACTCGACATGCCTTTCGCCAGCACCCGCAACCGTCCCGGATTTTCCAGCGCTTGCGCCCACTCCTTCCATGCCACAGCGCGCCCGGAAGGAAAAACGATTTCTCCATCCAGCGGCAATTGTTTTGCATACAGTTGCAGAAGAGCCATGCCCTCCTGAAGCTGTGCATGCGTACACGGATAAAAAAGAATATCTATGTCGGAAGAAGTTGCCAGATAAGGCAATCCCGTTATTGCCTGCAGCGCGACGGAGCCATAGACGCGAAATTCCAGTCCCTTGCTGCTTGCCGCTGCTGCCAATGCGGAAAATGCACAACGCCATACTGACGGCAGCGCAGATTCTGCGCCCATAAGCGCCAGCGGCGCTTCGTGACGGACGATGTCCGCCGTGCCGGCTGAAAAGGGAATCCGTATCTTCGTGCCGGTACCTGGTTCAGGCGGTGGCGCCAATCCCAGATAAAGCATATCTGGCCGTGCATCGGCATCGTTGCGGCGTACGATGGCCGGCCAGCCATTTTCAGCCCATCGCATCAATTCTTTTACATGTGCAGCCGGCAGCTTTTCACATGCAGCCCGCCATCCATTTGCAGATAGCCAGACGCGGTTATGACGGTAAAACATCATGGTCGGCCAGCACGGCCTGGATAACCGGGCGCGCCATTTTGCGCCCGCCTCTTTCCAGTCCGCGTTCACTGCGGCGATCGATTGCACCTGTCTGTTGCAGCGCATTAGACAAACAGGATGCCAGATCATCGTGCCAGATCGCTTCGACGCCGCCCATGTTCAGATAATTTTCTGCACCGGGAGCAAACACCGGATTCGACTTCGCCAGTTCGCGCAGTGTTTCTTCCGGCACCTTGGTAATGCGCGCCATGGCCGGCAAACCCATCACGCGGATTTCGGCCTCCGGCAGCGCATAACAGGCATCTGCCATCAGGCCGCTCGTGATGAAACCACCGGACAGCGCCTGATCGTAGACCAGGCCAAGCACCGGATGGCCATTGCGGCGCGCACGATCGATGCATTTACCCAGATGCGCCATATAGCGATTGATGCCCAGCATTTCATCACGATGCCGCAGGCGCTGGCCTTGCGTATCGACCAGTATGATCAGCGGGCGTCCGGGAAATTCACGCATCGTTTCGAGAATGGCATTGGCCTGCGCCAGCGCAATTTCCACCCCTATGGGAGTGTGGCCGGTAGTACCTATGACGGTAACGACATGGCCGACGACTGTCGCGTTACCGCGCAGGAAAAAATCGCGCTCAACGATGTTATGCCCTTCCGGGAACAACTCCGCAGCAAGTTTCTGCCATTCCATTATCGTTCTCCCAGACGGAAGGATGAGACCTGCTGCATGAAGGCTTCGGCTTCCAGCATCGGCAATGCAGCAGGGTTCGCAATACCCAGATCGGACCAGATATCCATAGGCTCGGACAACTGGCCGAAATCTGCCAAACGCTTGCTCAGCAATGCATGTTCGGATTCAAGCGCCTGCAGCGTGAGTTCAGCCGAACTCTGCCTGCAGCGTTGCAGCGTCGCGCTGGCAGCATGGCGAAATGCATCAATATCGTCCGCCAGCACGGCGTCGCAATCGCCCAGCAGGTAGCGATGCTTGCCTCCTGTCGTGCGCCACACGAGCGCACGGTCGCGGGAATCGAATTCTTCAACGCCATGCGTGGTTTCAATCACTTCCGGGCCCGACATCGCCAGCCGCGCTTCTTCCGACATCAGGATCGCATTGGCGCAACAGGCCACGATACCCATGCCGCCAAAGCAGCCGTTGGAGCCGCCGACCAAAACAATGACCGGAATATTGGCGGCACGCGTATCGAGTACCGCGCGCATCACTTCCGATACCGCAATCAAGCCGGCATTCGCTTCGTGCAGGCGCACGCCGCCGGTTTCCAGCAACAGCAGCACGCCGTCCACGCGATCCTGGATGGCGCGCTTCAACAAACCTACAAGTTTCGCGCCATGCACCTCGCCCACCGCGCCGCCCATGAAGCCGCCTTCCTGCGATGCGGCCAGCACCTTTGCTCCCAGCAAGGTGCCGCTGCCGATCACCACACCATCGTCGAACGATACCGGCGTATCCAGTTGTGCCAGATGCGGGCTGACGATGCGCTGCGCAGGCGGCAGGAATTCCTTGAACGAACCTTCGTCGAGCAACTGATGGATACGCTGGCGTGCATTGGCTTCCAGATAACTGCTCATGCCCTTGCTCCCATCATTGATTCCACCGCCTGATCCAGACGCAGGCTGACGACGGCAGGCGTGGCGCCTACATCGTTGATTGAAATGCGGACATCGGCCAGCGACCAGCGCAGATTAAAATCCGCTATCACTGCCCGCCAGATTGCAGCGAACCCCACCGCAGCCGTTTTCACTTCCACTTCGCAGCCGCCGTTCAAGGCCGCCGTTTCGATCAGCACTTCAAGATTGCCCGAACTCACCACGCCAACCAGCTCGGCATGCGGCGTCACACGTCGGGTACCGTTTTCAAAACGAAAATTCAAGGTTTCCATATCTTTCTTCACCAGTTCCTGAAGCGTTTGGGCGGCGCATACAAACCGCCGGATGCGCGCACCAGGTCTTTCATGTTTTTCGCTGCCAGCAGGTCGCGCGTCGCCATGCGCTTGTCTATGCCCATGTCTTCGGCGCGCAGGATAATGCCGCGATCGCGCAGGTTTTCCACCATCTTCTTGTCGCGTGCCATGCCGACCGGCGTATAACCGGCGACGCCGCGTATCGCCTGTTCGCGCTCTTCCTCGGTGCGGCACAACAGCAGATTGGCGATGCCTTCCTCCGTCAGAATATGCGTCACGTCGTCGCCGTAAATCATCACCGGCGGGATCGCCAGTTTGGCCTGCTCGGCCAGTTGCCAGGCATCCAGCTGCTCGACAAACGCCGGCTGCATGTGCTCACGGAAGGTTTCCACTATTTGCACTACCAATTTTTGTCCGCGCGGGATCATGTTCTTGCCGTGACGCGCCTGCTCGCCCGCCTTCAGCCAGGCCGCACTTGGGTGACGCCGGCCGCGTGCATCCGAGCCCATGTTCGGCGCACCGCCAAAGCCGGAAATCCGTCCCAGCGTTGCTGTCGATGAGTTTCCCTGCAAATCGATCTGCAGCGTCGAACCGATAAACATGTCGCACGCATAATGGCCGGCCACCTGACTCATCGCACGGTTGCTGCGCATAGTCCCGTCGCGCCCGACAAAAAATACATCCGGGCGCGCTTCGATATAGCGCTCCATGCCCAGCTCCGAACCGAAAGAATGCACCGACTCCACAAAACCGGCTTCGATCGCAGGAATCAGTGCGGGATGAGGATTCAAGGCCCACTGCCGTCCGATTTTTCCTTTCAGACCCAGCGACTCGGCGTAGGTTGGCAGGATCAATTCGATCGCGGCGGTATCAAAACCAATGCCGTGATTGATCCGTTCCACACCGTATTCAGCGTAGATGCCTTTGATGGCCATCATCGCCATCAACACCTGCACTTCGGAAATCAATGCAGGGTCACGTGTGAACAAAGGTTCGATGTAATGCGGCGTCGGCGCCTGCACGACAAAATCCACCCAGTCTGCCGGCACATCGACACGCGGCAGCACATCGACGATTTCATTGACTTGTGCAATCACGATGCCGTTCTTGAAGGCCGTCGCTTCCACGATGGCCGGGGTATCTTCGGTGTTGGGCCCCGTGTAAAGATTTCCCTGCCGATCCGCCGCCTGTGCGGCAACCAGCGCCACACGCGGCGTCAGATCGATGAAGTAGCGTCCGAACAGTTCGAGATAGGTGTGAATCGCACCAATATTGATTTTTCCCGTCGCAACCAGCCG
>NZ_JBEBPO010000122.1:0-5599 GCF_040395855.1 Herminiimonas fonticola
ATAAAACAGGAAAACCATCATGGACATAGATGCTATTCACAAGGCTTTGGCAAATCCCGTGCGCAGGCAAATCCTGGCCTGGCTGAAGTCGCCTGAAGAGAACTTTTCCGGACAGGAACATCCGCTCGATTTTGGCGTGTGCTGCGGCATGATCGACAAGCGCAGCGGTTTGTCGCAATCCACTATTTCTGCTCATCTGGCGACCTTGCAGGCAGCTGAACTCATCGTGCCGCGACGCATCGGTCAGTGGGTTTTCTTCAAACGCAACGAAGCCACGATTCAGGCCTTCCTGGAATCGATGCATGGCGATCTGTAAATCCTTCAATCAAAGAAAGACTGCATGCCTTTAGCCTTACTCATACTGGCGCTGAGCGCTTTTGCCATAGGCACCACCGAATTCGTGATCATGGGCTTGCTGCCTGATGTGGCGCGCAGTTTGTCGGTATCGATTCCCAGTGCAGGCTGGCTGATCAGCGGTTATGCGCTGGGTGTTGCGATCGGTGCGCCGATCATGGCGGTGGCTACGGCTTCCTTGCCGCGCAAACGTGCATTGTTGCTGTTGATGGGAATTTTCATCGTCGGCAACGTATTGTGCGCCATTGCTACCGATTACAACTTCCTGATGGTGGCACGCATCATCACGGCGCTATGTCATGGCGCATTCTTTGGCATCGGTTCCGTGGTGGCCGCAAGTCTGGTGCCGGAAAATAAAAAAGCATCGGCAGTTGCACTGATGTTCACCGGTTTGACGCTGGCGAATGTACTGGGCGTGCCGCTGGGCACCGCACTCGGCCAGGTCGCCGGTTGGCAGATGCCGTTCTGGGTTGTTGCTGTCCTCGGCGTGTTGTCGCTGATCGGTTTGTGGCGTGTGATGCCGGGCGGGCACGATGAAGAAAAAACCGATCTGCGTGCCGAAATCGGCCAGTTGAGTAATGCCGGTTTGTGGGCGGCCTTGTCAACCACGATGCTGTTCTCTGCCGCGACCTTCGCCTTGTTTACTTATGTCGCTCCCTTGCTGGAAGACGTGACGCATCTGTCGCCGCAGGGAATTACCTGGACCTTGTTTTTGATCGGTCTTGGCTTGACGGTCGGCAATTACATCGGTGGACGTTTGGCTGACTGGAGCCTGGGTACTGCGCTGACGGGAATTTTCATCGTATTGGCAATCGTCAGTTCCATCGTGCGCTGGACCAGCCCAAGCTTGATTCCGGTCGAAATCAATCTCTTCCTGTGGGCGATGGTGTCCTTCGCCGCGGTTCCAGGTTTGCAGGTCAACGTCATGATATTCGGCAAGGCTGCACCTAACCTGGCGGCGACATTGAATATCGGCGCATTCAATTTGGGTAATGCACTTGGTGCATGGGTCGGCGGCTCTGTGATCAGCGCCGGCCTTGGATTGCAAGCAGTACCGTTGGCAGCAGGTGCACTCGCGCTGACGGCAGTTTTGGCAATGCGCGTATCACTGCGCCTTGCTCGCGATGAAGTACCGGCATGTGCTGTTGCTGTCGCTTGATTTAAACCATTTTTCTGGAAAGTACATCATGACGAATCATTTATTTACTCCCATCAAAGTCGGCGACTTGACTCTTCCCAACCGCGTGATCATGGCGCCTCTGACGCGTTCGCGTGCAGTTGGCGGTGGTCGTGTGCCGAATGAACTGATGGTTGAATACTATGTGCAGCGCGCATCTGCAGGTTTGATCCTGAGTGAAGCGACTGCGGTTTCACCGCAGGGCGTCGGTTATGCCGATACGCCGGGCATCTGGTCGGACGAGCAGGTCGCAGGCTGGAAGAAGGTGACGGACGCAGTGCACCAGGCAGGTGGTCTCATCTCTCTGCAGCTGTGGCACGTTGGTCGCATTTCGCATCCCATGTTTCTGAATGGCGATTTGCCGGTTGCGCCTAGTGCGATCAAACCTGCTGGCCACGTCAGCATCGTGCGTCCGCAAGTGGAATATGTGATGCCACGCGCATTGGAACTGGATGAAATCCCAGGCATTGTCGCTGCTTATCGCAAGGGTGCGGAAAACGCCAAGCTGGCCGGTTTCGATGGCGTTGAAGTGCATGGTGCCAACGGCTACCTGCTGGATCAGTTCCTGCAAAGCAGCACCAACCAGCGTACCGACATCTATGGCGGTTCGCTTGAAAACCGTGCGCGTCTGATGCTGGAAGTGGTCGATGCATGTATCGAAATCTGGGGCGCTGGACGCGTAGGTTTGCATCTGGCACCACGCGGCGATTCGCACGATTTGAGCGATGCAGATCCTGCTGCAACTTTTGGTTACGTTGCTGCCGAAATGGGCAAGCGCGGTATCGCTTTCATTTGCGCACGCGAATCACTGGGTGAGAATCGCCTTGGCCCGCAATTGAAAAAGGCTTTCGGCGGCGTCTATATCGCCAATGAAAAGATGACCAAGGAAACGGCAGAGAATGTGATTGCGACGGGTGAAGCGGATGCGGTTGCGTTCGGCAAACTGTTCATCGCGAACCCGGATTTGCCGCGTCGGCTGAAAGACAACGCACCGCTGAATCCAGCGCGCCCGGAAACTTTTTACACTCCGACGGCAGAGGGATATACCGATTATCCGGCGCTGGCCTGATAGATTGCTTCCATCGCACAGGTGATCGATTGATCGCCTGCACGATGGGGATGCTTCAGGTAACGATGAAGGCCTGTTTGCTGAGCGCGACCGCGACGATGTAGGCAAATACGGCCAATGCGGCAAGGAAGGCACTCAATCGCGTTGTTCTGGTCTTTCCGCGTTTCAATGCGATCGTTCCGAGGCCAATGTAAAAAATCAGCGCAATTACTTTTGCAGTCAGCCAGTTTTGTACAAACGGGTACTGCTGGCTCCAGACGACCATCGTCAACGCACTTGCCAGCAACACGGTATCCACGATGTGCGGAGTAATTTTCAGCCAGCGTTGTTGCAAGGCCGGCGACTGACGCAGCATCAGCATGCCCCGCAGTAAAAAAAGACTGATACTCAACACAGCGCAAGTGATGTGCAGATGCTTGAGCGCGAGATAACTGATCATTCGATGTTTCCAATATTGAAGATGCGCCGGCTTTCCGGCGTAAGCAGATCAAGGTATTGCGGATTCTTGCGCAGATAATTCACCATGAAGCCGCAGATCGGCACAACGTGTCTATTCTGGCTGCGCGCATATTCCATCGTCTGGGCGGCAAGCTTTGAACCATACCCCCGTCCGGCAAGAGCAGGGAGAACTTCGGTATGCGTGATGATGCAAATCTCGCCGAACATGTAGTACTCGACAAAGCCGAACAACTGCTCTTCATCCCGCCATTCATAACGCTTGATGCCGGTTTCGTTTTCCTGCTGCTTCATGCGCAAGTGATGAGTAAATTTTTCTGCCTGGATGGAAATAGGTAAAGCCTCATGAGATGATACATTCATCAAGGAAAATTTACCCGGAGAGAAAGCATGACAAATGAAGATGTGACTGTCCAACTGAGCAGGCTGACACGCCAGCCGGACGATTGCAGTCGAGTACTGGTTGCCGCGCTGGAGTCAGGCGATATAGAAACCTCGGTTGCCTTGTATGAACCGAGTGCAGTTCTGTTCAGGAAGTCGGGCGAAACCATGACCGGACTGGATGCGATACGCGAGAATAATGCCGGTGTGATCGCCTTGAAACCAAAATTCACGATCGAATTCATCACATCCACACTCAGCGGTGACGGCACCTTGGCGACGAATCGGATGAAGGCGAATCTGGCGTTTGTCAAACCGGACGGGACATCGGTGAATACCAGTGTGGATACGCTGGAAGTGCTGAGGAAGCAGGAAGATGGATCGTGGCGTTACATCATCGACGATCCCTACGGCAGTATGCGTGCAGGCATGAAGCCGCGTTAGCGCGCTGCCATGCCTGCTGCGGTAGCTGCAATTACTTGGTTTTTTCCCGACGGTTCAGGAATTGTTCCAGGTCTGCCGTGCGATGCACGGCATGCAGGCGCATGCAACTGAAGTATTCGACATCCTGCAAAACGCTACCGGTATTGTAGATATTGATGGTTTTGCAATCCTGCTCAACGAATCCGCTCCAGGCCTGCTGCGCAAGTTTCAACTGTTTTTTGACTGCTGGATAAGGAATGCCGGCGACGTCCTTGGCTGGCATTTGCGCCTGCAGTGCCTGGTAAGTGCTATCGAGTTTGGTGCTGGCTTTTTTATATTCTTCTTTGGCGCATGTGCTCATTTCCTGCGCCGAACCCTTACCGATACAAGGATCGACCTGCTGGGCAAAGGCTGAAAAAGGAAGCAGGGCCAAAAAGAGCAAAGTGATTTTTTTCATCGTATCCCTGACGGAAAAATTAATAAGAATAGTTGGCTGGATAAAAAACAGCGTACCGCGACAGCTTGCTTGATATTTTGATCGAGGTCAATAAACAGCAGGGAAGAGGGCCGCGATCCGGCGTCGCTTAACAGTGCCACATCTAGAGCCTACACCTAGACCCTACATCTTGAGCCGGTAGCCGGTCTTGAATATCCACCATACTGCCGTCATGCACAAGGCCAGAAATACCAGTGTCATGCCGGCGCTGATTGCCACGTTCACATCCGAAGTACCGTAAAAACTCCAGCGAAAGCCGCTGATCAGGTAAACCACCGGATTGATCAGTGCAATTTTCTGCCACACGGGCGGCAGCATGCTGATCGAATAGAAGCTGCCGCCGAGGAAGGCCAGCGGCGTCACGATCAGCATCGGAATGATCTGCAGCTTTTCAAAACCGGTGGCCCAGATGCCGATAATGAAGCCGAACAGGCTGAAGGTCACTGCAGTCAGAATCAGGAAGGCGATCATCAGGATCGGATGCGCGATATCGAAGGAAACGAACAATCGTGCAGTGGCGAGTATCAGCACGCCGAGGATGATCGATTTGGTTGCTGCCGCGCCGACATAGCCGATCACGATTTCCACATAGGAGACAGGTGCCGACAGCACTTCGTAGATCGTGCCCGCATATTTCGGCATGAAGATGCCAAACGAGGCATTGGAAATACTTTCCGTCATCAATGCCATCATGATCAGGCCGGGCACGATGAAGGCACCATAACTGACGCCGTTGACTTCCACCATGCGCGCACCTATGGCGGCGCCGAACACGACGAAATACAGCGAAGTGGAAATGACCGGCGCCGCAATGCTTTGCATCAGCGTACGCCAGGTGCGTGCCAGCTCGAATTGATAGATGGCGCGGATTGCATAGAAATTCATGTTCAAGTCCTCACCAGATTGACGAAAATATCTTCCAGCGAACTCTGGCTGGATTGCAGATCCTTGAAGCCTATGCCGTGTTCGTCGAGTTTCTTTAGCAGTTCGGCAATGCCGGTCTGTTCGCTCTGTGCATCGAAGGTATATGTCAGCTCATTGCCATCGGCAGAAAGTTCCAGCTGCTGCGACAGGAGTCCGTCCGGAATTGCCGGCAATGTCTGCTGCAGGTGCAGGCGCAACTGCTTCTTGCCCAGTTTGGTCATCAATACGGATTTGTCTTCCACCAGTATGATTTCGCCTTTGCGGATCACGCCGATACGGTCGGCCATCTCTTCCGCCTCTTCAATATAGTGGGTGGTCA
>NZ_JBEBPO010000123.1:0-5580 GCF_040395855.1 Herminiimonas fonticola
AAAATACTTCACCGCACGCGCCAGCACCACACACTCCACATCGCGCCCGATCGCTGCCAACGTCGCAGGATCCATCGCATGATCGACACGCGCAACATCCTGCTCGATGATCGGGCCTTCATCCAGATGGCCGGTGACGAAATGCGCGGTGGCGCCTATCAACTTCACTCCACGGTCATGCGCCTGATAATACGGCTTGGCGCCCTTGAAGCTGGGCAGGAAGGAATGATGGATATTGATCGCACGGCCTTCCAGCGCAGCGCACATTTCCGGCGACAGAATCTGCATGTAACGCGCCAGCACGATCAGATCGATATCGGCGGCTTTGATAATTTCCAAGATGCGTTCTTCCTGCACCCGCTTCGCGGCTTCCGGCGCGCCGGTGGCCAGCGGCAAGTGATGGAAAGGAATGTTGTAGCTCGCTGCCAGCTGATAGAAATCGGTGTGATTGGAGATAATTGCCGGAATCTCGACCGGCAGCAAACCGCTTTTGTAACGGAACAGTAGATCGTTGAGGCAATGCCCGATTTTGGAAACCAGCAACAGCACGCGCGGCTTTTTGTATGCGTCATGCAATTGCCAGTTCATCTGCATCGTATCGGCCAGAGCGGAAAAGCTGCTGCGCAACACCTCGTCCGTCAGCGCTTCTTCAACGGCAAAATGCACACGCATGAAAAAAAGTTTGGATTGCGCGTCGCCGAACTGGGCAGAATCAAGAATGTTGCAACCGTGCCCGGCCAAAAAACCCGATACACGCTGCACGATGCCGCGTTGATCAAGACATGACAAATTAAGTATGTATTGCGGATGCATGATCGTGATCTGAGCGGCAAAAGAGATGCCTGGATGCAAGCGAGGAAATTCATTGTCGCACGGCTTGTGCACTTGGACAAAATACGTCGGCTATCCGGCATTGCGCCAGAAGAAATTCAAGCAAAAATCGGAGACGACAAAAACCCGTTGCCGCCGCCATGAACGACGCCGACAACAGGTTAGGAACGGGAGGAATGAAAACTTAAACTGTTTTTGCTACCGTCAATCCTTTAGGCGGTGTGGACGTCGTACCCACTTGCACATCGCCCATC
This sequence comes from Herminiimonas fonticola, assembly GCF_040395855.1. GTDB lineage: Bacteria > Pseudomonadota > Gammaproteobacteria > Burkholderiales > Burkholderiaceae_D > Oxalicibacterium > Oxalicibacterium fonticola_A. The sequence continues at coordinate 1,086 of NZ_JBEBPO010000123.1, forward strand.
AGCTGACCGCCTTCTTCAATCACCACATTGCCGTAACGAATCTTGCCGGACACTTTACCGGTTGCATAAATCACCAGCTTTTGACGTACCGTCAACTCGCCATCGAAGGTGCCGTGAATTTCAGCAATATCGATACCCGCCGAGCCCTTGAATGAACCTTCCTTGGCAATTTGAATGACGCGCGAATCCATCGTTGCTTCAACGAAGCCTTCCACCACCAGCGTATCGCAATCGGTGATTTCCACGCCTTTGAGTTTGATGTTGGGGCCGACGATCAGTTTGCTGCCGATTTCATTCACGCTGGCATTGGGAACATGCGTGGAAGCCGGGCTATTGAAACCGCTGGCAGAAGAAGACACTGGCTTGTTATGAAAACCTGAACCCGTTGTTGTTGACAGCGCTGGAGAGCTGGTTGTGCTCAACGAAGGATTTGGCGTATTGGATTCTCGCTTGCCAAAAAGCGTGTCGGAACGAAGCATGAAATCTCCTGAAAATAATTGTCGAGATGACGTAATAAAATTTGAGTAAATGCGTTGAGCAAATATGCTCACAGCATCAGCTGCGCATCGCGCGTAAACGATGATGTAGCCTAAGCTGATGTGCGCTTCGAAAATGCAACTTGCAGACAAGTAATGCTCGCTGTCCGTCACATCTGCAGTTGGTACGTACATCGTCATGAAAGTTCGCATCTGTTACATCTTTTACAAAATCAATCTGCTTAATTTTTAATCAGTTACGTGCAGGAAAAATTACATATGCATTTGAGTACATCAACTGCATCGCTTGCAATTGAAAACGCAATGCGATCAAACAGCTGCGTGCGATTTTTTCTGCAACAAAAAAGAAGCAAAGCATAAAAATTTTCACCGACGTTTCCCGGAATGCCACAGGTAATGACGGTCAACTTGACAATCCATATCCGGCAGGCAACCATGCATCCGCTGTCTGCATAAAAATAAAATTCCCAGGGAGAAATAAATGACGGATGCTTCTCACATAGCAGGCGAACATCAATTACACACGCAGAGCTCTCTGCGCTTTTTATTCAGTGGCAGCGGCAGCGAATACTTCCGTATCTGGATCGTCAATCTGCTGCTTTCCATCGTGACATTGGGCATTTACTCTGCATGGGCAAAAGTGCGTCGCAGCAAGTATTTTTATAACAGCACCAGCGTTGCCGGCTCCAGTTTTGAATATCATGGCAATCCCCTTGCGATTCTGAAAGGACGCATAGTCGCCGTCATCATGATCGTGATTTACAACCTGGCGTTTGAAATGTCGGGGACGATAGGCTTGTTGATGATTATGGCGATGGCGCTGCTTGCACCCTGGCTGATCTGGAAAAGTCTGCAGTTCAAACTGTATAACTCCAGTTATCGCGGTATCCGCTTCGGCTTTGCCGGGACGATGCGCCGTGTTTATACGGTGTACCTTGCCTTTCCGATTCTGGCCGGTCTTACCCTGTCTCTGCTGCTACCTTTTGCCCACCAGCGAATGAAAAAATTTCAGCATGAAGAGAGCCGTTTCGGTGCCAGCCATTTTTCATTTACCGGATCGGTCGGTAGTTTCTACAAGGCATATTTTCTTGTTTTCATTATCTGGCTGGCCGGCTGCGTTGCGATTTCCCTGGCGCTGGGCGGCACCTTGTTCAGCATGATTGCTGCAGGCGGCATGAGTCATATCGAATCCGACAGCGCCGGAATACTTGCGATAACGATTTTTATACTTGCCTTGTATGTCTGGATGTTTCTGATTTTCCCTATTTTTGCAACACTGATTCAAAACCTGATCTGGAACAATACACGGCTCGATGGACATCAATTCCACAGCAACATGAAATGGAGCACGATGGCATTCATTGCGGTGACCAATATCATCGCAATCATCTGTACGCTGGGATTGTTCCTGCCGTTTGCGCAGATACGCGCCATGCGCTATCGGGTGCAATCGATGTCCCTGACGCCGGATGGCAGCCTGGATCATTTCATCGCGGCGACTCAGGCGCAGGTCTCGGCAACGGGCGAAGGCGTGGCCGATCTGCTCGACTTCGATCTATCGCTGTAATGCCCATGGCCATGCCAAGTTCCCCGCAGATTCCCGCCCTCTATTTCGATGGCAAGACCTCGCGCGCGCATCGCGTGACGCTATCGGTAGAAGACGGGATGGCCGTGATCTCCGGCGATGCCGAGCGCAGCTGCCAGATTGCTGAATTGCGCGTATCGGAGCGTGCACGCAACACCAGCCGCAAGGTGACCTTTCCGGACGATACCTATCTGGAAATCCACGACACGCGCGCATTCGATGCCCTGCTCGCCGCTACCGGCCATCAGGACTCCATCGTCGTACGCGCGCAGCAAAGCTGGCGCGGCGCCCTGATTGCATTTGCTGCCACCCTGCTGGTTCTTGCACTGGGATACTTCTATGGCTTGCCACTGGCGGCAGAAGCCATTGCCAAGGCCCTGCCTGAAAAAATGGAACGCTCCATCGGTAGCGGCATGCTGGAATTTCTCGACAAGCGCATCCTCGCGCCCAGCCAGTTGCCGCTCGCCAGACAAGCTGAAATTGCCACGCATTTCAAACAGCTGCTGCCTCCCAGAGAAGATGCGCCGGATTACCAGCTCGTTTTCCGCAAAAGCAATATCGGTCCGAATGCATTTGCGCTGCCTTCCGGGCAAATCATCCTGACCGACGAGCTGGTGAAGTTACTGAATAACGATGAACAGATCATGGGCGTGCTGGCGCATGAGCTCGGCCATCTGCATGAACGCCATCTGATGCGACGCATCGTGCAAAGCTCGGCCATCGGCGCCGTGGTCACGGTGATCTTTGGCGACGTCTCGGCGATCATTGCCAACATTCCGACCCTGATGCTGGATATGAAGTATTCACGCGACGCCGAACGGGAAGCCGACGACTATGCGATTGCGATGATGAAGGCGAACGGCATCAGCCTGTCGCAACTCGCCAGCGGCTTTGAAAAAATGCAGACGCAGGAGAAAGAACCGTCGCCTTATCTGTCCAGCCATCCGTCAACCACGGAACGCATAGAACATATCCGCGACGCACGCTAGCTGGGCAAACGGCAAAAAAAAGCGCTGCAGGAATACCTGCAGCGCTTTTTTAATACGACGTCATTCGTAATCAGTTACGAACCACGCGTTTGTATTCGTTGGTACGACTGTCGATTTCAATCACGTCGTCGGTGCTGACAAACAATGGCACTTGAACGGTGTGACGATGTGCTTCGACTGCATTTTCAAGGATGGCTTCCTTCAGGACGTTACCCGAAGTGTTGCCCTTGACTGCAGGCTCGGAGTAGACAACCTGACGTGCGATGGTGATAGGCAATTCAACCGAAATCGCTTTGCCGTCATAGAACACCGCTTCGCATTCCATGCCGTCTTTCAGGTAATGCAGCGCATCGCCCAGGTTTTCTTCTTCGATTTCATACTGGTTGTATTCTTCATCCATGAATACAAACAATGGATCAGCAAAGTAGGAATAAGTAACCGGTTTCTTGTCCAGAACGATGACGTCGAACTTGTCGTCGCCGCGGAAAACGTTTTCCATCGGGGTGTTCGTCAGAAGATTTTTCATCTTCCATTTGTAGGTGAAGCCGGTACGGCTCGAACCGTTGACATCGGAACGCAACACGATCATAGGTTTGCTGTCGACCATAATGATATTGCCAACGCGAATTTCTTTTGCAGGTTTCATAGTAAGTGTAAAAAAGTAGGTTACATAAAAATCATCTGTCGCCTGCAGGCAAAAAGCGCCGTAAGCTCACGTTTGATCGAAAAAAACGTTATAAATTAACCGCGCATTATACCTAATTTTTTGCAGTCGCTGAGCGCAGCGCTCCCGCAAATTTCAGCAAATTGCCCGCCAGATCACCATTTTCCAGCATCTGCCGCTGCCAATCGGCAGACCGCTGCGCAATGCTGCTCTGCTCGGCCAGCAGTCGCTGCCAAAGCGCAGCCCAGTCCGCCTGCTCTTCCATCGGCCCAGTCCCGGCGCCATTCCAGCACAGAGAAAAGGTAATCAAACTTTCAATGTCGATTGCATAACGTTGCAGGAAGGCGCGCAATTTCTTGTGATGCAGGTTTTCGTCTTGCGGGTAGATGTGCCAGATAAACGGCTTGCCTGCCCACTGCGCACGCACCCATGAATCCTCACCGCGCACGAAATTAAGATCGCAGGCCCACAACAACTTGTCGTAGTCGGGTTGCGCGACAAAAGGCAGAACGCGTACGGTCAGCGCTCCGTGCGTCTGTGCAGCTCCCGCTTGCGCATCCACTCCCAAAAAGGCCTGCACCACTTCTATCGCCACGCCTTCCGGCACCAGGCAAGTGACAGCCGACTCGCCGTTTTGCCATGCATCGAACAGCGCCTTGACTGGCGCGTGCGGATAACAAAACAGGGAAACCTTTAACGCTGCCATTTCCGCCGGCGTCACACCGAATTGCGCAAGAAAAGCGCCCATGGCCGCACTATC
>NZ_JBEBPO010000124.1:0-5502 GCF_040395855.1 Herminiimonas fonticola
ACCCAGCCGCACAGGCTGACGGTTTGGTCGAGCAGCGCTTCGGAAGTGAGGCCGCAGTATTGGGTTCGCATAGACATATTCAATTTCCAGTTTCAGGTTCTGTGTTGTCGACCGCTTGAAAATACACGATCAATATTATTTACTGCGGGTGATCCGAATGCACTTTCTTCGGATCGATGAGTTGCGATTTATCAAAATGTTCCGGCGTCACCACACCCATGGAAACGATGTATTTCAGCGCCTCATCGACGTTCATGTCGAGCTCTATCGTATCCGCGCGCGGCACCATCAGAAAAAAGCCGGAGGTCGGATTCGGCGTCGTCGGCACATAGACGCTGACGTAATCGCCGGTCAGGTGGTTGCGCACATCGCCGCCCGGCACGCCGGTCATGAAGGCGATCGTCCACGAACCCTGACGCGGATACTGCACCAGCAGCGCCTTGCGGAAGGCATTGCCCGACGATGAAAACAGGGTGTCGGATACCTGCTTGACGCTGGAGTAAATCGTATTGAAAACCGGAATCCGCTGCAACGCCGCTTCCCACAAGGCAACCACGCGGTTGCCGATGAAATTGCGTGTCGCCAGGCCGGTCAGGAAAATGATCAGCAGCGTCAGGATAGTGCCGAGGCCGGGAATCGCGAAGCCGATGACCGCTTCCGGCCGCCAGCGTGCTGGCAGCAGCAACAGCGATTGATCCATCGTGCCGACGATGAGATTCAGCACCCACAGGGTAATGGCGAGCGGAACAAGGATCAGCAAGCCGGTAACGAAATATTTGCGCATGATGTTCTACCGTAAAAATCGTGCCGCATGGTTGCGGCGCGATGTATTCGTCAAGAATCGGATTTCGCACCCGAAGAAACGGCAGGTGCTGCCGCAGGAGTTGACGTTGCCGGTGCAGCGACTGCGGACGCGGCAACCGGTGCATCGCTGCTCGCCGTACTCGATACAGCCGGCGCGGTCGTACCGCCCTGTCCACCGCGAAAATCGGTTACATACCAACCGGTGCCCTTGAGTTGAAACCCTGCTGCAGTCAGTTGTTTTTTAAACGTCGGCTTGCTGCATTGAGGACACTCGGTCAACACTGGATCGGATATTTTTTGCAACGCATCTTTGGCAAAACCACAGGCTTCACAACGGTACGCATAAATCGGCATGACAAATTCCCGCAAAAATCTTACAAAACCCTGAATTATAAAGGTTTTCTACGCAGATTTAATCAGGACTTGCAGCCGAGGCGCCAGTCGGATGCCGCTTTTACCTTAAAAGGCATCCATCAACAGGAAAGTACCCGCCTGGCGCTGGTAACTATCGATCAGTGGAACCAGGCGGCGGAAGTGTTCCGTCTGGCAATGTGCATCCAAAGCTTGTCGATCCGGCCACTCTTCAATGAAAACGAAATGACCGGGATCTTTCTGGTCGATGTAAAGATTGTACGAAATGCAATCTTTCTCCAGCCGTGTTTTTTCGACCAACTCTTCGTACAAGGGTCGTACCGTGGCGATGCATTCAGGCCGGATAAAATCCTGCGCAATCACTTTCAGCATGCGTCGTCCTCATGCTGCGACAGCGGCTTACTTGGCACGAATTTCCGTCCACAGACGATTAAGCGCGCGGCGTTGCTTGCTGTTCAAATCCTTCAGCATTTCCAGTTTGGCGGCGGCCGCCTGATCCGGGAAGATTGCGGTATTTTTCGATACTTCCGGTTTGATGAAGGCCAGCGATGCGCTGTTCGGGCTGCCGGTACCGATCAGGTTACTCAGCTCGGCGCCGTTCTTGCCATCCAGGATGAAGTTGATGAACTGGTGCGCCAGATCGGCACGCGGCGCATCTTTGGGAATCACCAGGCTATCCAGCGACAGCGTTGCACCTTCCTTCGGCAAGGCATGGCGGATGCGGAATTTGCGACCAGCCTTTTGCGCATCCAGATCGGCCTGAAAAATATCGTTGGAGTAACCGTGCGCCAGCCAGATATCACCCACCGTCAAACCCTTGATGTAGCTGGTGCCGTTGAATGCGGCCCAGTAAGGCTTGGCTTTCAGAATCACGTTCTTTGCTTCCTGCCAGTGTTTTTCATCGGTGTCGTTGACTGAATAGCCGAGATATTTCATCGCTGCCGCCATCAACTCATTGGCCGAATCCAGCACCGTGACCTTGCCTTTGATCTTGGCCAGAATGGCCGGATCGAAAATCGCGGCCCAGCTATCGACCGTCACACCCGCTTCCTTGAGCTTTTGCTCGTTATAGCCGAGTAGCGTCACCGTGTATGCATACGGCACCGAGTACTGATTGCCCTTGTCGAAATCCGTATCCATATAACGCGGATTCAAATTCTTCAGGTTGGGCAATTGCTTCTTGTCCAGCGGCTGCAGTGCCTTCTGCTTGATCAGCGATTGCAGCGCATTTCCGGTCGGCACCAGCAAATCGTAACCTTTGGCGCCGGCGGCCAGCTTGGCCAGCATTTCCTCGTTATCGCCGTAGTAGCTTTGCACCAGCTGGCATTTGCAGGAAGCCTCGAAACGTTGCACCGTTTCTGCCGCAATGTAATTGTTCCAGTTGTACAGATGCAGCTTGTTTTGTGCCTGCGCAGAGCTCGTGGCAGAAACGGCGATCAACAATAGCGCGGCAAAAGAGAATAATTTTTTCATGGCGAATCCGGAGAAAAGAATCAGGAACGAAATGCGTTAGGCGACAGTTTGGACGCAATCACAATCAGAAGCAAAGTCAGCGCCATCAACAGCGTGGAAACGGCATTCACTTCCGGCGTGACCGCAATCTTGATCATCGAATAAATCTGCAAGGGCAGCGTTTGCGTATTCGCACCGGCAGTAAAGAAAGTAATCACGAAGTCATCGATAGACAAGGTGAATGCCATCAATGCGCCTGCCACCACGCCCGGCATGATCAGCGGCAAGGTTACGCGCCGGAACGCCTGCCACGGCGTAGCGCCGCAATCGCGCGCCGCTTCGGTCAGGCTTTCATCCATGCCGCTCAATCGCGAACGTACCACAATCGCGACGAAACCGAGGCTGAAGGCAATGTGCGCCAGCGTTACCGACAGCATGCCCAGCGTCAGATTCAGCATCACGAAGAAAATCAGCAGCGACACGCCAACCAGGATTTCCGGAATCGCAATCGGCGTCAGCACCAGTATCTGCAGCGCGCGTATTTTGTATCGATGCAAGGCAAAGCCCGCCATCGTTCCCAGCACCGTGGACACCGCACTCGAGACCAGCGCGATGATCAGCGAATTGCCGGCCGCGCGCAGCATTTCTTCATCGGCAAACAGGATGCGATACCAATCCAGCGTAAAGCCGACCCACTCCGCATTCAGGCGCGAATCGTTGAACGAGTACATGACCACGATCGCCAGCGGCACATACAGGAATGCATAAACCAGCACTGCCGCCAGCGTCAGCCAGAGCGATTGTCTGAACTTAGGCATGCGTTCTCCTGCGCGGTCTTGCCAGCAAGGCTGCAAAGCCGGCTGCCGCCAGGGCCGCCACCGTCAGCATGATGGACAGCACGCTGCCGAACGGCCAGTCGCGCGAATCGAGGAATTGCTGCTTGATCACGTTACCGATCATGATGCCGCCGGTGCCGCCGAGAATATCGGATACCGCAAAAATCCCCAGCGCCGGAATGAAGACCAGGGCTGCACCGGCATATACGCCGGGCAGCGATAGCGGAAACGTCACGCGCCAGAATCGCTGCCACGCACCTGCACCCAAATCCTGTGCGGCATCCAGCAAGGCCGGATCGTGCTTTTCCAGATTCGCATACAGCGGCAGCACCATGAAAGGCAGATGCACATAGACCAGGCCGACGATAACCGCAAACGCGCTATACAACAGGCTGACAGGCTCGATGCCAAACACGCCCAGCACCATATTCACACCGCGCGTCAAAGCCGATTGCGGCCCCAGCAAAATCATCCACGCATAAATGCGGATCAGGAAGTTGCTCCAGAACGGCAGGATCACCAGCAGCACCAGCAGGTTGCGCCATTTCTTCGGGCTGCGTGCAATCAGCAGCGCCAGCGGATATGCCATCAGCAAACAGACCAGCGTCGTGATGATCGCGAACAGCAGCGACTTCAGGAAAATCGCGGTGTAGACAAAATCGGAGAAAAACGGCGTGAAACTTTCCAGCGTCAGATCCAGCGCGCCGCTGTCGTCGAACAAGGGTGCGAGTCCGCCGTAATCGCCCGGATAACGAAATGCGGCAAACGCCATGATCAGTGTCGGCACGGCGAAGAAGAAAATCAGGTACAGCAGCGGCGGTCCGCTGATCAGCCAGCGCGCCAGCCCTGTCTTCTGCGACGGCTTGCCATGCACCAGATTGCCGTTCAACGATTTGTTCACGACCTCAGACATAGCCCGTTTCAGGTAAAAAATGACCGGCATCGACGCGCCATGCGACATCGACAGTATCGCCGACCTCATAGAAACGCGGTCGTCCGATGGCGGAGTTGGCGAGCAGCGTTTCTATGCGCACACCGCCTTCCGTCTCGACGATGTACACAGTCACGCCGCCCATGTAGAGCAGCTCCTTGACGTAACCGTCGAAGTGATTTTCATCCGGCACGCCGCGCACGATTTCGGCGCTGACCTGGATTTTTTCCGGACGCAAGGCAATCGTGCCCTTGCTGCCGACCTGCACACCGGCAACCGTCAGCGCCTTTACTGCACCCATGCCGGGCACGTCCAGCAACATCATGTCGCCGGCTATGTGCGTCACGGTGCCGTCGAACAGATTGCAGGTGCCGATAAAGTCCGCGACAAAACGACTGCGCGGATAGCTGTAAATTCGTGTGGGCTCATCCAGTTGCTCGACATTGCCCCTGTTCATGACGGCGATGCGATGCGATAACGCCAGCGCTTCGGCCTGATCATGCGTCACGTAGACAAAGGTAATGCCGACTTCCTTCTGCAGATTGATCAGTTCGATCTGCATCTGCTCGCGCAATTGCGCATCCAGCGCCGACAGCGGTTCATCCAGCAACAGTAATTTGGGACGCGTGACGAGTGCACGCGCAATCGATACGCGTTGGCGCTGACCGCCGGATAATTCGTGCGGATAGCGATTGGCAAAACCACTCAGGCGCACGTCTTCCAGCGCGTCATCGACTTTCTGCTTGATTTCGGATTTCGGCGTGTTCGCCATTTCCAGCGGAAACGCGATATTGCCTGCCACCGTCATGTGCGGGAACAAGGCGTAATTCTGGAATACGGTACGCACCGCGCGCTGCTCAGGCGGCACGCCGGTCAGGTCAACGCCATCCAGAAGAATTTGCCCCGCATCCGGCTCATCGAAGCCGGCAATCATGCGCAACAGCGTCGTCTTGCCGCAGCCGGAAGGGCCCAACAAAGTGAAGAACTCGCCAGCCTCAATCGAAAGACTGATGTTGTCGACTACGGTGTTTTCGCCGAAACGGCGAGTGAGATTGCGAATTTCAAGGAGCGCCATCTTGTCCTGGGCCGAGAGGGATTACAGGGAAT
>NZ_JBEBPO010000125.1:0-5452 GCF_040395855.1 Herminiimonas fonticola
CATATCGATCTCGATCTGATCGGCAAGCTGGTCCAGCACCTGATCGACCTGTGCGATTTCATCCGGCTGTACCAGACCCAGATGCCGCTCCGGCAATGCTTGCGTCTGTTTGGGCAAGGTCGCCAGGATAGGCACATTGCGAATCCCTTGCGTCACCATGTTGGCGTGCGACGGGCTGGCGATACGGTTGACGATTACGCCAGCCAGATCAACCGGGCCGTATTGCTGCAGGCCAAGCACCACAGCGCCTACTGTCTGCGCCATTTTTGCCGCATCCAGCACCACCACAACCGGTACACCAAAAGCGCGTGCCAAATCGGCAGACGACGGATCGCCATCGTACAAACCCATCACGCCTTCGATCAAAATTACATCGACTTCTGCTGCCGCCCTGGCCAGCAATCTGCGGCAATCGTCCAGGCCGACCATCCACAAATCGAGTGCATATACTTCAGCTCCGCTGGCCCGCTGCAGGATCATGGGGTCAAGATAATCCGGCCCGGTCTTGAAGACGCGTACCCGCAAACCCTGCCGTATCAGCTTGCGCGCCAGGGCGGCAGTAACTGTCGTTTTACCCTGGCCGGAAGCAATGCCGGAAATCAGGACAATACGTGCGCTATTGGGCGGACTACTCATTCACCACTCCACACCCTGCTGCGCAGCGATACCGTCGGCAAATGCATGCTTGATTGGCTGCATCTCGGTCACGGTATCGGCCACTGCAATCAGTTCCGGCGGTGCGCCACGTCCGGTCACTATCACGTGTTGCATGGCGGGACGTGCCTGCAAATCGGCAATCACACGCTGCACGTCGAGATATTTGTATTTCAATGCGATATTCAACTCATCCAGCACCACCATGCCGATCGCCGGATCGCTCAATAACTCTTTGGCACGCTGCCATGCGATTTCCGCTTTTTCCACATCGCGCTCGCGATTTTGCGTTTCCCATGTATAGCCCTCGCCCATGACGTGGAAGCTGATTTCATCGGGAAAACGACGGAAGAAATTTTCCTCGCCGGTCGCTATCGCGCCCTTGATGAACTGTACGACACCAACCTTCATGCCATGACCAAGCGCACGTGCTGCCATGCCGAAGGCGCTGGAACTTTTCCCCTTGCCATTGCCGCAGGTAATCACCAGTACGCCTGCATTCCGTTTGGCTGCGTCTATCTTTTTATCGACCACTTCTTTCTTGCGCGCCATGCGTGCATTGTGTCGCTCGTTCAAGCCGTCGGCATCCTTGCCAGCGCTGTTTTTCTCTTCACTCATGTTCTTCCTCACCTGCCAGATAAATAGTACGTTTGCCGTGTTTGACGATCTCGATGGGATGACCAAGACATGCGCTCAATAAGGGCGCCTGCATGACTTCATCGACTGTTCCTGCATGCCAGCGTCCATCGCCCATCAACAGCAATGCATGCGTTGCAATACTGTGCGCCAGATTCAAATCATGGCTGACCATGACTACCGACTTCTTTTGTTCACGGCACAGCCTGGACAGTAAATTCATCACGCTGACCTGATGCGCCAGATCAAGCGCATTGGTCGGTTCATCCAGCAACAGCAAAGGCGTATCCTGCGCCAGCACGGCGGCAATCGCGACACGTTGCCGTTCGCCGCCTGAGAGCGAGCGCACGTCGCGTTCAGCCAATGCATCGACATCCATCATTCGCAACGCCGAGTGCGCAGCCGCATGATCGGCATCCGATTCCCAATACGCAGATTCATGATACGGATGGCGCGCAGTCAATACGGTTTCAATCACGCGATAACCAAACGCATCGCTCCTGCCTTGTGGCAAAAATGCCCGTTCGCGCGCCAGATCCTGCAAAGGCCAATCGGCAATCGCCCTATCCTGCAATACGACCTGACCGCCGTCTGCTCCGCGCAAACCGACCAGCGTGCGCAACAAGGTACTTTTTCCTGCGCCATTGCGTCCGATGACGCACCAGCATTCGCCCGGCCCGATTTGCCAGTTCAGCGCATCCACCAACACACGTTCGGCAATGCGCAGTTTGAGATCATTGGTTTTCATCAGCGCTTCCTCAACTGATGCAACTGCAGCAGGAAGATAGGTACGCCTATCATTGCGGTGATGACACCGACCGGCAGTTGTTGCGGCGCGACGATACTGCGCGCCAGCGTATCGGCCAGCACCAGAAACGCGCCACCCACCAACGTTGCCGCGGGTAGCAGCAAGCGATGATCCGGCCCCAGAACGAAGCGGCACGCATGCGGCACAATCAGGCCGACAAAACCGATACTGCCCGCATTACTCACTGCGCTTGCCGTCAACAGTGCCGAACACAGAAACAAGCCACTACGGAACTTGCCTACATTGATGCCCAAGGTCGATGCCGCTTCTGCATGCAAGGCAATCACATTGATCGCACGCGCCGTACGCGTGGAAAATGCCAATGCACCAGCCAGCACTATCCACGGCAACAAACGAAATTGCGTGCCGGACAAATCGCCGATCAACCAGAACACCATGCCGCGCAAACGATTATCCGGCGCGATCGACAGCATCAGCGTCACCAGTGCGCCGCAGCCGGAAGCGAGAATCACACCCGTCAGCAGCAGCAAAGGCGCACTGCCATCCGGACTGGCCGCACCGCGCAAATCGCGACGCGCCAGCGCATACAACATGAACGACACCGCAATCGCGCCTCCGAAGGCCGCGAGATCCACCATCCATGTCAGCGTAAACAACAGCATCGCACCAAGCGCACCCACGGCTGCGCCGCCGGATACGCCCAGCACATAAGGATCGGCCAGGGGATTGCGCAGCAAGGCTTGCATCATCACGCCCGCCAGCGCCAGCGTGGCACCGGTAACGAATGCGGAAAGCGCGCGACTCAGGCGCAATTCAACCAGGGTCGCCGCCATCGTCGATGCGCTTCCCTGCAGTAATTCACGCATACCGCCTGCAATATCTGAAAACGACAAGGCCACGGAACCGACCACGCATGCAACCAGCAAGCTCAGCAAGGCAAGCAAAGTCAGCGTAGATAACACCGTCCATGCACGTGCGCGCCCATGCGTGGCAGAGATGCGCATAGGCTTAATCGGGGTAGCGCTCATGGATACAACAACATTCGGACTTCCTCATGAAATTCGCGCATGCAAGGCATAGGGATGTTCTGAGCCCGCATGCGCGACGATACAACCGCTATTTTACAAACACCTGCTTCAATTCAACTTATTTAAATCCGTAGCGCACACCGACAAAAATGTTGGAACCGGCAGTTTGATAGCCTTGCGCAAGCTCATATTGCTTATCGAGCGCATTATTCCAGCGACCGAACAGTTGCCAGTCATTACTCAAGTCATAACTCGCATGCAGATTCAACAAGGCGTAACCGCCCAATTGTTTGGTCTGCTTGGAGCCATCAAAGCGGTATCCCGAATAGATAATGTCGACCCCTGATTTAAACGCGCCCATTGCATGACTGACGCCCAGTGTGCCGTGATATCTGGCGCGACGCGCAATCAGGCTATTGTTAGTAAGGTCACGTGGATCCTGCCAATCCAGGGTGCTATACAAACGAAAATCCGCAATACGCGTTCCCGCGCTCAGGGAAACACCTTTCAGCAAAGCTTTATTGACATTGGATGAGCAACTGGTTCCCAAGGTCGCATCAGCACACGGTTTTTGAACTTCGATAAGATCAGTGATCTTGTTGTGATAATAGGCAACGCTAAAATCGGAATGTCCATCGTCGTAGTAAATCCCAATCTCGGTATTTTTACCTTTTTCGGGCTTGACATCTGGATTGCCAAAATTAGGAACGTAATAGAGATCGTTATAGGTTGGTGCGCGGAAGCTGGTACCTACGCTACCACTCAGGCGCAGTGCCTTGCTGAGATGATAACCGTAACCCAAACTGCCAGTGACATTGGAACCATAGACGGAACTATTGTCATAACGCACGCTTGCGCTTCCTAGATGGTCGCCGCGATATAACTGATAAGCCAGCGCCAGCGAGTTATTGCTGCGACTACGGTTCTGCTTGGCCTGAGTTGTATTGAACACAGTCTCTTCGCGACGTTCCAGTAAAACCTGCAGCAAATCCGTTCCCAGCTTGATATCGTTTTGCCAGCTCAACTGATCCTGCTTGGAGTTATTCAATTCCGGTTTTGCCGATTCGTATTGCTCTTGCTTGCTCTCCGAGCGTGAAAGCTGTACCAAGCTGCTCCAGGCATCCGTGATCTGGTTGCGCGAATAAACGGCATAGGTATCTACATTGCTGATAACGCGCGAGTTGTATAACGGGAATTTCGTCGCATCGTATTCACCGTCATTTTGGCTATTTAAAAACGATGCGCCTACCTCATGTCCTTTCGCCAACTCCCAGGAAAATTGTCCGCTCATGCTGCGTTTGGAATAGCCATCGTCGTCTGGGTTTACATCTTTACCAATACTACGAGAAGAAAAACCTTCTGCCTTCTCGTGTGCTGCGTTAATAGAGTAACGTACGCGATGCTCGCCTTCGACAGAGCCTGAAATACCTGCAGTTACCACCTGTTCGCCATAAGTGCCGGCCCCGGCAGAAAATGCCGCGCGTGGCGCGCCACTGCCTTTTTTGGTGAAAATCTGGATCACGCCACTGACTGCATCAGCGCCGTACAAACTACCCAATGGTCCCATGACAATTTCCACACGCTCGATCTGTGAAAGTGGAATGGCCGACCATGTTGCCGTTCCCGAAGTCGATGAAACACTGCGCACACCATCGATCAAGAGAATCGTTTGTTTGCCGTTTCCGCCACGTATGTACACTTCACTATCGCTGCCTGCACCACCATTGCGCTTGACTTCAACACTGCGTTTGGTTTGCAGTAAATCCACCAGCGATGTTTGCCCGGACTCACGGATTTCCTCTTCTGTAATCACAACATGATCAACCAGCACATCACTGGCTTTCTGTGCGCTGCGCGCTGCCGTGACCAGTACAGGTTCAAGCGTTTGATCGACGGTCGTTTGCGCGATAGCAATCGAGGAAAATACTGCGGAAATAGAAATGCTGATGGCGAGCGGCTTCAATGCCACTTTCGCGCATCGTAAAACAGATAAGGTCATGATTGCTTTTCAAGATACAAGTATCCAGCCCGCTTCCCCGCAGGCTGAATTGAAAAGAAATACCGGAACAGAATCAACGACCGAAACAGACAGGAACCGGGAATAACCAGAACGTGAGCGAATCGCGTCGCGAACATCCCCGTTCGCAGCATTTCCACCTGTCCTGGCCGGTATCCGGGCTAGCAAGCATGATGGCCTCACCTTCCCATGCAAATGCACAGTGGTTTGAGAGACAACCTGTCACAGACAAGTGACGCTTGATTACCGTTGCGGGGGCAGCACACGTTAGCCGCAAAGCTTCGTGTTTCCCGTTTAACTGCAGACATGGACATGTCCGCGAGCACCAAAACTGGCGACATTGTAAGG
>NZ_JBEBPO010000126.1:0-5402 GCF_040395855.1 Herminiimonas fonticola
TCCGTCAGATGCCGTGATGCCATGTTTGAAATGCTCCGGAATGAATAACCAACAATGGAAATGGCTGGCTAATACAACGCACGGGAGCGCGGCAGTTTGGCTGGCTGGAAATATAAATTTAACGAAATCTTAACATATAGTTGAGAATGATTCGCAATATCTTTTGTGAAATATTTCCGCGTAGCGATAAAATTTATCGCCAAGTATTTGAATCAATTGAGTTTTGTACGCGGATGGCAATGCGGGTGTATTGCCAAATTGCATTTTTATGTGATTTTTCTGCGGCAGGAAATACAGTGCAGGCAATAGGGGCGGTCAAGGCAGATGCCTTGTGCCATTAATGTGGCGCTCCAATAAGAATCGGCACTTTCAGAGAAAGTGCCGATTCTTGTTTTGCTGCAGGATGATCAATGATTTTCCGCTCCGGACGGAGCGTAATCAACCGGTCGCCGCCGGTTCGTCGAAGAAGAATTCAACCGATTCGGATTTCTTGTCGGCATGCAGCAATCCCTGTGCGAGCAGGGCGTCGTAATAGCAAACCTGATTGCGGCCATGATCCTTGGCGTAATACAGCGCCTGATCGGCATGTCCGAGTATGGTCACCGGCGTCTCATGCTGGATGCTGGCGAAGCCGATGCTGACAGTGATTTTTCCGACTTGCGGGAATGCATACTGTTCGATATTTTCACGGAAGCGCTCAAATACCATTTGCGCATCGGCCAGCGTAGTGGAGCGCAACAGGATGACAAACTCTTCGCCGCCGAAGCGGAACACGCGATCCTGCGCCCGGAACGAGGCGCGCAATACATTGGCGACCAGGATGAGCACTTCATCGCCATACAGATGGCCGAAGACGTCGTTGACGCGCTTGAAATGATCAATGTCGATTACTGCCAGCCATTGCGATTTGACGTCGGCGTGATGGCGCCGCTCTTCACTGCCGCGCGGTGCCGAGTCAGCCGGTTTTGCGTTGACCATACGCGCAAATTTTTCATCGAAGGTTTTGCGGTTCAGCAAACCTGTCAGCGAATCGCGCTCGCTGTAATCCAGCAGGCTTTGATAATTGCGGTATACGCTGAGTATTCCTTCCATCACTTGCAGCATCTGCGGTGTGAATTGCGTGTCGTTTACAATTTCAAGACAGGTCGATACCTTGTCGTTCTGCCAGATAGGAATCCACAAGGCATGCTGGCCGTTTTCCCGTACTTCTTCCAGGCGATTCTTGCGTTGCGCAATGCACGACACCAGGCCGGGATAGGTCACGATGGTTTCGCCTGCGAGTTCGGAGGCGGATGTTTCTTCATCGACGGTTTGTACTTTGCCGTCTGAAATCCAGACGCGAGGGCGGATCAGCAGATCGCCGCGCGACTGAAATAACTCCATTACGCGGGCGTGATTGACGCCCACCATATTCAGCAATGCCGTCATGACCGAGATATCGAGCAAATCATGATCGCGATGACCGGTGATCTCTACCAGATGATCCAGCAGAGAACTCATCAATGGTTCGGGAGTCCTCACAAGATGCTCATGCGGTTACGCAAGTGGATATGGTCTGATGTAAACATGGGGCGTGACTTCAAGAAAAGTTTTCTATCAAGAGAAGCTGATTTCAAGAGCGTAATAAAGGCCAATGTCTGATGTTTGATGCTTTTATCATCACATTGTCTGGGGCCATTCTAGCTGAATAGGCTTCTGCGACATCATTAGTTTCGCCTGAGTAACTATATTTTACCTTTCACTTTATTCGCTGCTATGACGTGAGTTGTACTCAACCAACAAGGCATTTCTTAAAATGTAACAAATATATTTCCTTGTGGTAATTATCCTGGCGGCAAGTCTACAAATTCCTTGAGCGGCAAACATCTGTCGACTTAAAAAAGCGGCTACAGCCGCATGTATTTGTTCTTGTCCTGCAAGACTGGTGCGGCGACAATGAACTTGCATTACTCGTGGGCATCTTATGGTGCGCTGCCAACCGGGAGAAAACATGTTCGTTCTATTGCTGGTCATTACCTTGCTGATTTCGCTGGCGATATCGTTCGCTGTCATGAAGGCATTTACCAAGCCGCTGAATGCAATTCTGTATCGCATCATTGCCGATTCAATCAGCGCGGCATGGCTCAAGTATCTGAAATTTGCCATCCTTGTCGTTGGCGTATCGTCCGGCGTGCGCGTGCGCGAGTTTGAAAAATACATCACGCCCTCGCGCTGGGATAAAGATGCGAAGGTGGTTGAATTCACCGTAGAACGCTGGGTGCTGGAGTTGTACCAAACTGCGATCGAAACCCTGCAGGGGATTGCCTGGATGCTGCTGGTGTTTTTCATGTTTGCACTGGTTGCGTATGTGATCGTGCGCATAGCCGAAACCAGGCTGGGTGAGCAGGCGAAGAAATAGCCGAGCTTGAAGCGGAATCTCATGCTGCCCGGTCAAGGGCGGCAAACTTTTAAAAATGGCAGCCTGTTTCAAGTTCATATGATTGGATTGCACCGTTTCCATATTTCGACTATTATCGAAATATGGAAACGAAAACCGCAATCACCTCCCTTTCTGCGCTAGCGCATGAATCCCGCCTGGCCGTGTTTCGTCTGCTGGTACAAGCCGGCCCGAGCGGTTTGGCCGCCAGCAAAATCAGCGAAAACCTCGGCATCCCGCCATCGTCACTCTCTTTTCACTTGAAGGAGTTGAGTCACGCGGGTCTGGTAAACGGCACTCAGGATGGACGCTTCATCCATTACGCAGCTAATTTCGATGCAATGAATGGCTTGATCGCGTTCATGACCGAAAACTGTTGCGGCGGCAATCCGTGTGCACCGGTATGCACGCCTGCCTGCGGCAGCGATCAAGCTTCCACAATTCAAATCGGAGAATGAACATGCAGCAAAAGATATTCAACGTGCTGTTTCTCTGCACCGGCAATTCGGCGCGCAGCATCATGGCCGAAGCGTTGCTGAGCACGATGGGAAACGGCCGTTTCCGCGTATTCAGCGCGGGTAGTCAGCCGGGCGGTACGGTGAATCCATTTGCTGTCGAGCAGGTGAAGGCAACGGGCTACCCGCTGGATAACTTGCGCAGCAAAAGCTGGGATGAGTATGCGGCACCCGATGCGCCGAAAATGGATTTCATCATCACGGTGTGCGACAACGCAGCAGGCGAAGTCTGCCCGGTCTGGCCGGGTCAGCCGGTATCCGCGCACTGGGGTTTTGAAGATCCGGCTGCTGCGATCGGCAGCGATGATGAAAAACGGGCGGTGTTCGTCAAGGTGTTCCGTCAGATCATGGCGCGCGTCAATATTTTCGTCAGCTTGCCGATCGACATGCTGGAAAAAAATGCCATTCAACGCGAGCTGAAAAAGATCGGCGAAACCAGCGCCTGATAAAACCATGCGCAGGTTTGCTTTTCCGTCCTGCTCAATCCATTCGTAACGAAGCGTTCGCATCGGGTTTGCATATTGCCGAGCGCGTTCGACTTTTCCCATTGAAAACAAGCTGATGCTGACTGCATTCCTGATTTTTCTCGGCACGATCGTGCTCGTGATCTGGCAACCCAGAGGGCTGGGCATAGGCTGGAGTGCGCTGGCAGGCGCCGCACTGGCGCTCGTGCTGGGCGTCGTGCAGCTTGCCGATATCGCTACCGTCTGGGGCATCGTCTGGAACGCGACGATTACCTTCGTCGCTGTCATCATCATCAGCCTGCTGCTGGATGAAGCCGGATTTTTCGAATGGGCGGCACTGCATGTGGCGCGCTGGGGGCGTGGCTGCGGACGCCAGTTGTTCGTCTGGCTGGTGCTGCTTGGTGCAGCGGTAGCCGCCTTGTTTGCCAATGATGGCGCGGCATTGATCCTGACACCCATCGTGATTGCGATGCTGCTGGCGCTGAAATTTTCACCGGCGGCGACGCTGGCCTTCGTCATGGCGGCCGGTTTCATTGCCGATACTGCCAGCCTGCCGCTGATCGTGTCGAATCTGGTGAACATCGTCTCCGCCGATTTTTTCAATATCGGTTTTGCCGAATATGCATCGGTGATGGTGCCGGTCAATCTGGCGGCTATCGCGGCGACACTGGGTATGCTGCTTTTCTTTTTCAAACGCGATATCCCGGAGACTTACGACTTGACCCGTTTGCGTATGCCGCAACAGGCGATACGCGATGGCGCGACCTTCCGTGCCGGCTGGTGGGTGCTGGTTTTATTGCTGGCCGGATTCTTCGGGCTGGAGCAGCTCGGCGTACCGATCAGTGCCGTGGCAAGCGCGGGTGCGCTGGTCCTCTTGATGGTCGCTGCACGCGGCCACGTGATTTCCACGCGCAAGGTATTGCGCGAAGCGCCGTGGCAGATCGTGATTTTTTCGCTCGGCATGTATCTGGTCGTATACGGCTTGCGCAATGCCGGCCTGACCGATTATCTGGTTGTCGTCCTGAACCGGCTTGCCGCGCACGGCGTGTGGAGTGCAGCGATCGGCACGGGCGTCCTGTCGGCATTGCTGTCATCGGTAATGAACAATATGCCGGCGGTACTGGTCGGTGCGCTCGCGATCGATGCCAGTGTGGCGCAGGGCGTCACAAGGGAGGCGATGATTTACGCCAACGTGATCGGCAGCGATCTTGGTCCGAAAATTACCCCTATCGGCAGCCTCGCCACCCTGTTGTGGCTGCATGTATTGGCGCGCAAGAATATTCGCATCACCTGGGCTTATTACTGCAAGGTCGGTTTTGTGCTGACCTTGCCGATACTGCTGTTCACGCTGATTGCACTGGCACTGCGTTTGCAGTAATTCCTCACCACTCTTTTCATCATGAATACTTTCAGCGATACCAGTCTGCCGCCATTTGCACTCGATCATCTGGAAATACCGGCGCCGGAAAAATTTTCCTCTCCAAAAACATTCGATCATCCACCCCGTATCCTGCTGTTGTACGGCTCCTTGCGCGAACGTTCTTTCAGCCGCTTCCTGACTGAAGAAGCGGCGCGTATTCTGCTGCACTTCGGTGCGGAAGTGCGCATCTTCGATCCGCGTGATTTGCCAATAGCCGGCAGTGCGGCTGACGATCATCCGAAAGTGGCCGAGCTGCGCGCACTCAGCCTGTGGTCGGAAGGACAGGTCTGGTGCAGCCCGGAACGGCATGGCGCCATCACGGCCGTGATGAAGAATCAAATCGACTGGATTCCGCTGGAGCAGGGCGCGGTGCGTCCGAGCCAGGGGCGTACCCTGGCCGTCATGCAGGTGAGCGGCGGTTCGCAATCGTTCAATACGGTGAATACCTTGCGTTTGCTGGGGCGATGGATGCGGATGTTTACGATCCCGAATCAATCGTCGGTAGCGAAGGCGTATGAAGAGTTCGACGAAGCCGGTCGCATGAAGCCTTCGCCCTATTACGATAGGCTGGTCGATGTGATGGAAGA
>NZ_JBEBPO010000127.1:0-5401 GCF_040395855.1 Herminiimonas fonticola
ATGATGGGTGAACTGCCTGTCATGACTACGTAATGGGATTTCTCTGATTCCGGTACTGCCGGTGCAGCCTTGATGCGATAGACGGCAAACACCGCGAACAGGCTGAGTACCAGCGCAAAATAAAGCATCAGGCTTTCCGGATTCAGGATGTCCATCATGGCACCGGCAACCGTCGGGCCGATGACCGCACCGATACCGTGCAATAACAGGAGTCCGCCGGTTACTTCAAGTACGCGGGATGGATCAATCAAGTCGTTAACGTGCGCAACGCTCAAGCCGTACAGCGTAAAGACAAAACCGCCGTAAAGAATGCCGATCAGAATCAGCGTCTCTTCCGATGCTCTGGAGAAGAAAAAGCCAAGTGTCGCCAGACATGCGCTACCGATACAAATCCATAGCATCAGGAAGCGTCGATCATGCCGGTCGGAATAATGTCCTACCGGCCATTGAAAGAGCGCACCGCCCAGAATGGTCGCCGCCATGAAAGTGGCAACGCCAAGATCGCTAAAGCCGACAGCCTGCGCATAGACGGCGCCCATGCTGTAGAGGGCGCCATTCAATAAACCGGAAGCGATTGCGCCGACAAATCCGAGTGGCGAAATCCTGTACAGATTGCGTAAGCCAAGTTGAGGCGGCGCGACGGACACTGGCTCCGTTACCGGTGTCAGCGTAATTGGCAGCAGGGCAAACGAAAAGAGCACGGAGACCAGTGCAAATTGCACGAAGCCGTTTTTTTCGCCCACCAGAATCAGCCATTGCCCGATGGCCAGCGCGATAAAGGTTACTGACATATAGATGGAAAATACCTTGCCGCGATGGTTGCTCGGTGCAAGTACGTTCAGCCAGCTTTCAATGACGATGTACAGTCCGACCAGGCAAATTCCGGTAATCAGTCGCAACGCACCCCAGAACCATGGATCTATCCACAGGGCGTGCAGAATAGGAACGGTCGATGCGATGGAGGCCATGGCAGCAAACGCGCGTATATGCCCGACGCGCCGGATGATGGCAGGGCAGAGATAGGTGCCGAGAATATAGCCGACAAAATATGCCGACATGATCAGTCCGGTCACTGCCGTTGAAAAATCGGCCATCACTGCACGCAAACCGAGCACAGAAAAAAGCAGGCCGACGCCGACCACCAGCAAACCGGCGCCGCTGAGCAGCGAAGAGAGCGGGAGTAATAAACCCGCTATCGCCTGTCCTGCCGAAGAGTTTTTCTCCATCTAGTATTCAATCATCCGTAAAGTCATTTTGATGTCATTTCCCGTATGCGCCGACGCAGTTCTCTTTCCTGTCGCTGCTCCTCATCCCAGTCTTCGCGGATCGCGCGCCAGAGCGATACAACCATCAAAAGAATCACGAGCGTAAATGGCAGGGCGAACAGAATGGTTGCCGTCTGTATGGCCTTGAGGCCGCCAGCGAGCAGCAGGCTGATGGCGATGCCCGCAACCAGTGCGCCCCATATCATCTTGATTTTTGCAGAAGGATCGGGATTGCCGCCCGTGCTCATGATGCCCAGCACCAGCGTAGCCGAATCGCCTGAAGTAACGAAGAACACGAATACCAGCAGTGTCGCGACGATGGACATCAGCATACCAAGTGGCATGGCACCAAACATGGTAAAGAGAGCTGTCGATACATCTGTTTTTACCGCATCGACGATAGGCACATGCCCCCAGATTTCCATATATAAAGCGGTTCCGCCGAATACCGAAAACCAGATGAATGCAGCGAGCGAGGGCGCCAGCACCGTACCGATAATAAATTCGCGTATGGTACGGCCGCGCGATACACGAGCAATAAACAGCCCGACAAATGGCGACCATGAAATCCACCAGGCCCAATAAAACAACGTCCATCCGCCAACCCAGCTGCTGTCGCGGAAGGGTGTCATGCGCAAGCTCATGCGGATAAATTCGCTGAGATAGGAACCGAGCGTATTGGTAAGCGTATCGATGATGGCAACGGTGGGGCCAAGCAGGAATACGGCGAGTGTCAGTGCGGCAGCAACCACCATATTGAGCGTGGAAAGCAGCTTGATGCCTTTGGTTACTCCGGTAACGGCAGAGGTGACGAATACTGCAGTGGTGACCAGAATAATGCCCACTTGCGCTGTCTTGCTGACCGGCAGCCCGAATACGACTTCAAGACCGGTATTGATTTGCAGCGCACCCATTCCCAATGAGGCGGCAACGCCAAATGCGGTGGCGACTATTGCGAGCACATTGAATAGTCCCGACATCCGTCGAATCGGTGCCCATGGTAAAGCCTTGGTCGATTCGCTGATGAGTGCAACGCTCTGTCGCCGATACTGGAAGAAGGCAATCGCAAGGGCAACAATGCCATACACAGCCCATGGGTGGAGTCCCCAATGAAAGAATGCATAACGCATGGCCGCGTTAGCCGCTTCCGGCGTGCCGGGTTGAATGCCGGGTGGAGCGGAAGAATAATGAGAGATCGGTTCGGCAACGCCCCAGAACACCAGTCCGATACCCATGCCGGCAGCAAAGAGCATGGAGAACCAGGTGCTGATGGAAAACTCCGGCTCATCGTCCTCGCCGCCAAGTTTCAAATTTCCATAGCGGCTGACAGCCAGGAAAAAGGCGAATGCTACGAGCGCCAGCACAGTCCAGAGATAGAGCCAGCCAAAATTCTTGGTGACGCTGACCAGAGCAGTGTCGAACACGAGACTGAGCGATGCAGGTGAAAAAACGCCCCACAGCACGATCAGCAAAATTGATCCAGCGGAGAAAATTAATTGCATATAAGCCTTGGTGCGTGCTGTTGAAGTATGCTCGCTGGCGTTTTCAATCTTGTATCAACATTCTAATCGCTGTTGGCTGAATGACTGTTGGCGAGATGCACATGGTTTCAAGAGCCTGGTACAGGCGAATGCGGAAATGCCATCGCAGGCGGTCATTCAAAAATTCAAAACATCAGACGCACACGAATGCCTGATGCAATTGCAAGCCATCCTTCGATGGCCATTCCAATAAAAAAATCCCGCAAAGCGTGCGCCTTGCGGGATTTTTTATGCTTGAGAGGAATGAGGCTTGCTCATTCCTGCAGAGCGGGCACTTACATCATGCCGCCCATACCACCCATGCCGCCCATACCACCCATGCCGCCCATATCGCCACCGCCTGCTTTGTCTTCAGCGACTTCAGCAACCATGCAATCGGTAGTCAACAACAGTGCAGCGATCGATGCAGCATTTTGCAATGCCGAACGCGTTACTTTAGCTGGATCGAGAACGCCCATTTCAACCATGTCGCCGTAGGTACCGTTGGCAGCGTTGTAACCGAAGTTACCTTTGCCTTCCAATACTTTAGCCACAACGACCGAAGCTTCTTCGCCGGCGTTTTGCACGATCATGCGCAGTGGCTCTTCCATTGCGCGCAGAACGATACGGATACCAGCTTCCTGATCCGAGTTGTCGCCTTTGACGCTGATTGCAGCACGTGCGCGCAACAGAGCAACGCCGCCGCCTGGAACGATACCTTCTTCAACAGCTGCGCGGGTTGCGTGCAGTGCATCTTCAACGCGTGCTTTTTTCTCTTTCATTTCAACTTCGGTAGCTGCACCGACTTTGATCACTGCAACGCCGCCTGCCAGTTTGGCAACGCGTTCCTGCAGTTTTTCACGGTCGTAGTCCGAGGTTGCTTCTTCGATTTGCGCGCGGATTTGTTTGACGCGTGCTTCGATCGTGACAGCCTGGCCGTTACCGTCGATCAGCGTGGTGTTTTCCTTGCCGATTTCGATACGTTTCGCCTGGCCCAATTCTTCCAGCGTGATTTTTTCCAAAGTCAGGCCGACTTCTTCAGCAACGACTTGGCCGCCGCTCAAGATAGCGATGTCTTCCAACATTGCTTTACGACGATCGCCGAAGCCTGGTGCTTTAACAGCACAGGTTTTCAGGATGCCGCGGATGTTGTTCACAACCAGCGTTGCCAGTGCTTCGCCTTCGATGTCTTCTGCGATGATCAGCAGTGGACGGCCGGCTTTAGCAACTTGTTCCAGTACCGGGAGCAGGTCACGGATGTTGGAGATTTTCTTGTCGCACAACAGGATGAACGGGTTTTCCAGAATAGCGGTTTGCTTTTCTGGATTGTTGATGAAGTATGGCGACAGGTAGCCGCGGTCAAACTGCATACCTTCAACGATGTCGAGTTCGTCATTCAGGGATTTGCCGTCTTCAACAGTGATGACGCCTTCCTTGCCGACTTTTTCCATTGCTTCAGCGATGCGCTCACCGATCGAG
Source organism: Herminiimonas fonticola (assembly GCF_040395855.1). Taxonomy (GTDB): domain Bacteria; phylum Pseudomonadota; class Gammaproteobacteria; order Burkholderiales; family Burkholderiaceae_D; genus Oxalicibacterium; species Oxalicibacterium fonticola_A. The sequence goes on from NZ_JBEBPO010000127.1 coordinate 4,265, forward strand.
TAATCGGAGTTCGCCGAGATCGCGCCGACTTGAGCGATTTCTTTGGTGGTAGTGCATGGCTTGGCAATCTTGGCCAGTTGTTCGACGGTTGCAGCAACTGCCTTGTCGATACCGCGCTTCAGATCCATTGGGTTCATGCCGGCTGCAACGTATTTCATGCCTTCGCGAACGATCGCTTGTGCCAATACGGTTGCAGTGGTGGTGCCGTCGCCTGCATTGTCGCTGGTGCGGGAAGCCACTTCTTTCACGAGCTGTGCGCCCATGTTTTGCAATTTGTCTTTGAGTTCGATTTCTTTCGCAACCGAAACACCGTCTTTGGTGACGGTTGGTGCGCCGAACGAGCGTTCCAGAACCACGTTACGGCCTTTAGGGCCCAAGGTTACTTTAACTGCATTCGCCAGAACGTTGACGCCTTCAACCATCTTGGCGCGCGCTGCGTCGCCGAAAATTACTTCTTTAGCTGCCATGTTGATTGCTCCTGAATATTCGTTAAGTGACAGTCATTAACTAACTGATCACTGAATTCCAACTAGAGATGACACCGGGTTTCGATTGCATGGGCATCGCCGCTGCAATCGAAAAATGGCATCACTTTTGTACGATTGCCATGATGTCTTCTTCGCGCATCACGAGGACTTCGTTGCCATCGACCTTGACCGATTGACCAGCATATTTGCCGAACAAAACGCGGTCGCCGACTTTAACGTCGAGTGGGCGGACTTTGCCGTCATCGAGGATTTTGCCGTTGCCGATAGCCAGAACTTCACCTTGATCAGGCTTTTCAGCAGCTGCTTCAGGAATGATGAGGCCGGACGCAGTTTTTGTTTCCTGGTCGAGGCGCTTGACGATGACGCGATCGTGCAAAGGACGAAGGTTCATACAAACTCCTTAGTTTTCAATAGGTTATGGTGATTTGCGGCATGGGCTGCAAAGCGTGCTTTACAGTGCATACATGCCGCACTAGAAAGTTGGTCGATCGGGGAAAGTTGTTAGCACTCTCTTCCGGCGAGTGCTAAGTATAGGGACGGTTGTTTAATAATTCAAGCCGGTGATGAAGAATAATAAAGTCTGTCCAGGCGAGTGTCGAAATTCATTTAATTCTGAATTCAATAGAAATTATCAAAAATATAACCATGG
>NZ_JBEBPO010000128.1:0-5355 GCF_040395855.1 Herminiimonas fonticola
CTGCAAATCAATCAACAGCGATTCGCCGTCGCCATTGATCCAGACTTGCGCATCCTGAATCGTGCATTGCAACTGCATATTGCGTTGCGCGAGTTTAGCCAGCGCCTGGCTGGTCGCGGCAGGAAGATTGAATACGCTCAGATTTTTCGCCCGCTCCACTTTGCCGGCAATTTGATTCCACCAGATATTGCTCATGCTGCTATAGCTGTAAATGATGACCTGGCTGGAACGACCGCAGGCCTTCATGATGCGCTTCTCATCCGGCTGGCCGACTTCTATCCACAGATCAATCGCGCCGGTCAAATCCTTGCGCCACAGATCCGGCTCGTCATCTGCACTCAAGCCCTTGCCGAATGCCAGCGCTTCGCTTGCGTGCAGCACGAAGGCCAGAATTCTGACCATCATGCGCTCATCGGTTTCAGAAGGATGGCGCGCAATCGTCAGCATATGGCCGTCATAATATGGCCGGTCCATATCGGCAATTTGCAGATCAGCTTTGAAAATGGTTGATTTGAGGGCCATGAATTTTACTCTTGATGAAAATATCCGGATGAAGCGTAGTGCTTAACGGTGGCAAGAATAGCCGATCTGCCGCTCTCATAGAGATCATTTTTTGCATCTGCAATTGATTTCACAATTGCTGCCATCGCAAAATCAGCAATGAATGCAAACGTTTAAAATAGAGGCTCTATTGAAATGAGTCGAATGCATACACCTACTCCTCCTGCATCGCATGACGCGATTGTCGCCGCAACCCAAGCCTGGCTTGAAAAAGCCGTCATCGGCTTGAATCTGTGCCCGTTCGCCAAAGCAGTGCACGTCAAAAATCAAATCCGCTATGTTGTCAGCGCAGCTCGCAGCGTGGATGCATTGCTCAGCGACCTGGAAGCTGAACTGCAGACTCTGCACGCCGCAGATCCCGCCGATATCGACACGACTTTGCTGATTCATCCCGACGTGTTGCAGGACTTCCTGGATTACAACGATTTTCTGGAAGCCGCCGACGAGGTGATTGAAGAACTGGAACTGGATGGAGAAATCCAGATTGCCAGTTTTCACCCGCACTACCAGTTTGCCGGCACTGGCGCGAACGATATTGAAAACTACACCAACCGTTCGCCGTACCCGATTCTGCATTTACTGCGGGAATCCAGCATTGAGCGCGCAGTAGAAGCTTTTCCACAGGCCGAGACCATCTTTGAAAAAAACATGGAGACCTTGCGCGAACTGGGACTGGAAGGCTGGCAACAACTGGGCCTGAGCAAGCCCTGAATCAGGGTCTGGAACAGCACCATCGTGCCGATACCATTGCAATTAATTCAAGCTCACAACAATAAATTATTAATTTGATAAGCGAATAAATAAAGTATTACACTCCAGCAAACAATGTTGCAAAAAGAAAGCTTGTTTTCGGGAACTCTTGCCTCACTATATAGACATACTAGATATAAAAAGAGCATCGAGTTTAAATTGCTTTTTTGGAATTTTTTGCTATATTAGTTACCAATGGTTAATTTTTTCATATGTAATATTGAAAAAATGCATCTTCGTTTGCAACTTTACCAACGTGACAACGCTCCAATAGTAGCCGCTGAAATTGCAGTAGCTTGCATTTCCCCATCCTCCTTTGACACTTTGAATCGAAGATATTATGACTACTCCAGATAGCCAAACAACCAGCAACCGACTCGCCGATCAGGTTGCCTATGATCCCAATCACTTGCTGGATTCGCTGATTGAAAAACTGCATCTGAAGAACGATGCAGCCCTGTCGCGCGCATTGGAAGTGGCGCCGCCAGTCATCAGCAAAATCCGCCATCGCCGTTTGCCGGTAGGCGCATCGCTGCTGATTCGCATGCATGAAGTGAGTGACTTGAGCATTCGCGATTTGCGCATTCTGATGGGTGATCGTCGCGATAAGTTCCGTATCAGCGACAAGCAGTTCAAGCCGAAGGATGGCGTGGCGGCAGAACACGCCGAATAAAACAGTCAGCGTATCGTTACGCTGACTTGATGCTTCGTTCGGTCATTCCCGGCTCAGGCCGGGAATACGCCTGTTGAAAGATAGCGGTCACCACGATCGCAGACGATGAATACGATCGTCGCATTTTCAGTCGTCTGGGAAATTCGCAGCGCAACTTCACACGCGCCTGCCGAAGAAATTCCGCAAAAAATTCCCTCTTCTATTGCCATACGCCGCGCCATTTGTTCGGCAACTGCCTGGCTGACATATTCCAGCTGATCGACCTTGCTCGCATCGTAAATCCTGGGCAGATAAGCCTCGGGCCATTTTCTGATACCAGGAATCTGCGAACCTTCTTCCGGCTGCACGCCGATGATCTTGATGTCCGGATTTTTTTCCTTCAGGTATTCGGAGACGCCGACGATGGTGCCGGTCGTTCCCATCGCGCTGACAAAATGCGTAATTTTCCCGCCGGTATCGCGCCAGATTTCCGGGCCGGTAGTTTCATAATGTGCACGCGGATTGTCGGGATTGCCAAACTGGTCGAGAATCAAGCCCTCGCCATTTTTCTGCATTTGTTCTGCCAGATCGCGCGCGTACTCCATGCCGCCGGTTTTTGGCGTCAATACTATCTTTGCGCCATAAGCGGCCATCGCCTGACGACGCTCTTCACTCAGATTTTCCGGCATCAGCAAAATCATCTTGTAACCACGCATCGCTGCAACCATCGCCAGTGCAATGCCGGTATTGCCGCTGGTTGCCTCAATCAGGGTATCGCCGGGTTTAATGGTGCCGCGTTCTTCCGCATGCTTGATCATCGACAAGGCCGGCCTGTCTTTCACCGAGCCAGCCGGGTTGTTGCCCTCCAGCTTGCCGAGAATGATGTTGTTGCGACGCGCCGACTCTTCGCCGTCCATCCGCTTGAGTTGCACCAGCGGCGTATTACCGATGGTGTCTTCGATAGTCAAATATTGCATAGGGGAGATTGGTTTTTTTCCTGAAGAATGTCATTTTAATCGACAGCGCCGGAACGCGTACAAATCCGATTGTAAACGGTACTGAAAATAAAAAGCCCCGGCGACTCTCATCGCCAGGGCCATCCATCACCACACGTCGGAAATTGTCGTTACAACAGTCCTTTGAATGTCACTGTTTGGCAGTCTTTTTCGGCTCGACCACCTTATCGTCCGCTGTCTTTTTGACTTTATCGGTTTTACCCGCAGAAGGTTTTGTTACGCCGGGCTTGGCAGCGCCATTAACGGTCAAGCCCGCCTGTGAAAATTTTTCCGAACTTTTGTCGCCTATACCCTTCACGCGCGTCTGCAGATCATTCCAGTCCTTGAAATTTCCACCTTTTTTGCGCTCTTCCAGAATTGCCTTTGAAGTTGTCGGGCCTATACCCTTGATACCATCAAGCGCAGCCTGGTCGGCTTGATTAACTTCAACGTTCGCAAACGCACAACCGATTGAAACGAACAAACCTGCAAGTACCAGCAAGAATTTATTCAACATGAGATGTCTCCAGTTTATTGGTGAAAAAGCTCAGGAATGACAGGCATGATGCCCAAATTTATTGCATATATTGCAATAAATCGACTTGAACTCTAGCAGCAATTCAATGGGTTGACCTTCCCATAAACAGGTGAATTTTGGTGATGGCGGAGATAAAAAATGCCAGTGATGGCACTGGCATGAGGTACTGGGCGAGCATGGCATTGAGCATGATCAATGCCATGCGAATATCATCAATTCATGACATTCAATTCTTCGGTGCGACGTGGCGGATAACTTTCCCATTTGCTGCAACCGGGGCATTGCCAGTAATACTGGCGCGCCTTGAAACCGCAATTGCTGCACTGATAGCGCGCCAGCTTTTGCGTATAACCGTGCACCAGATTCTTGACCATCGACAGCTCGGAACGCATTTCCGGCGGCGCATCCATCAAACGCGCTTCCAGCAGCTTGTCCAGTCCCAGCAAGGTCGGCGTCCGGCGCAGTTCATCGCTGACCATTTGCGTCGCCGCATCCACGCCTTCCAGCTCCAGCACGGCCTGGAACACAACTTCCAGCAGATCGATGGAAGAGGCTTCAGCCAGATAGAATTTAAGCAGGTTGACACCTTCCTGCGGCCTTCCTACGGCACGATAACCATCCATCAAACGCTGCGCCACCAGTGCCACATGCGGCACGCTTTGATGTTCCACGCGACGCCATGCCAGCAGCGCGGCTTCGACATCGCCCTTGGCGAGGAAAGCATCGCCCATCAGCATCATTGCACGTACGTTTTTACGATCGGCAGCCAGTGCTTTTTCCAGCAGCACAATGGCGGCATCAGTATGGGTATGCACCAGCTCATCCTGCGCCAGCTCGCAATAGAATTGCGCAATTTCCTTTTGTCGACCGCCGGCACCCGACTCCTGTAGCGCACCGGCCGCTTCGATGGCGCGCGCCCATTCTTTTTCACGCTGATAAATTTCCAGCAAGGCACGGCGTGCCTGCGCGCTGTATTGCGTATCGACCAAAAGGTTGAAGGTCTCTTCCGCTCTATCCAGCAAACCTGCATTCAGATAATCCTGCCCCAATTCATATTGCGCATGTACCTTGTGCTCTTGCGGCAAATCGGGACGCGCCAGCAGATTTTGATGGACGCGAATCGCCCGCTCGGTCTCGCCGCGACCGCGAAACAGATTACCGAGAGCGAAATGCAGTTCGACTGTTTCCGGATCCAGCTTGACGATTTCAATGAAAGCGTCGATCGCCTTGTCGGGCTGTTCGTTGAGCAGAAAATTCAAACCCTTGAAATAGCCGCGCGGCAAAGTGCGCGACTCGGAAACCAGTTGTTTGATATCCACGCGCGCAGCAATCCAGCCCAGGGTAAAAAAAGCGGGGATAGCGAGCAACCACCAGTTCTCAAATTCCATGCAATGTCGTATTCATGATTGATTGATCAAATTGGCAAAAACTGCCACTTAGAGCGGCGTCACCGCATCCGGCTGTGGCGGTTGCGATTTGGCCTGCAGTTGCGCCTGTGCCTCGTCCTGTATTGCCACCAGCGCTTTCTTGTTCTTTGCTACTTCCCTGCGCGAGCGGAACACCATAGGCAACATCGCCAATACGCCCAGCACTGCGCCACCAACGAAAAACCCCAGCAACAATAAAACCAGCGGCCCTTGTATTACGTAACCCAGAAAAAACCGCAATGTCACTTCGTCCGTATTCTTCAAGGCAAAGCCGAAAAACACGATGAAAAATATGACAGCAAGGATTCTGAACAGGATCTTCATGATGCTGATTCCTTTATTTAGGCGAGATCGATGGCTTTTACGCCGACCAAATCGATGTAAATCTTAACTAGCGAAATTGTACGTGAAAAAATGGCATCTTCGGATGGC
>NZ_JBEBPO010000129.1:0-5214 GCF_040395855.1 Herminiimonas fonticola
CCGTGCAAGCCGTAGGTATAAGCCGTCTTGTCCTGCCAGTTGCGCGAGCGCATGCTGGCCACATCCTTGAACAAGACTGTCGATGCGTGATGGATGGCTTGCGGGAAGGCGGCGAATCCTTCCGGCGCCACATAGTCATTGTGTATCAGTGCGGTCTGGAAGGATGGGCGATCTGTCACGCGATTCTCCGATGAGGAACTTACTGTTTGCTGGCGACGCCCTTCTGGCCGGCCCTGGAAGAAATTTGTTTTTGCGACGATTTTTGTACTTGCGGAATAATTTTCAGCGAAAACGGTTTGGTAATCGAACCATCCGCCGACATCCAGGTTCCAGCCAGGACATCACCCTCCAGCTTGCCATCCCACTGGCCGGAAATATCCGTACCGTTCACGGACTCTTCCATGAAAAGAATGCCATCTTTCTCGATTTCGCCAGCCAGCAATATCTTGTGTGAATTGCCGAAAACGAAGTACTCGCCCTCATGTCCTTCATCCACTTCTTCTTTTGGACGCAGGTTGACTTGTACCTGTACATCGCCGACGGTACCGCGCAAGGCTACCGGTTTCTGAAAAATGGCGGGGGCAGACGATACGGCTACAGACGCTGATGCAGGGGCTGCCGCAACTGGTGCAACTGCCGCTTGCTTCACATCTGCAGCAAATACATGAGCGGCCAAAGCCAGCGTTGCGATCAGGGATACGGTAAACACTTTTTTCATCATGCCTCTGCCCACAGATCATGCGCATCGGCGCCAGTGATTTTTACATCGACGAATTCGCCGACCTTGTATTTGATATGCGGCTCATATGGTGCCTTGACATAGACCACGCCGTCGATTTCCGGCGCGTCGGCACCTGAACGAGCGGTTGCGGCGCCGGTGCGATTGACTTCATCGATCAGCACGCGCATGGTCTTGCCCACTTTTGCCTGCAGACGTTTCTTTGAAATTTCTTCCTGCAGCAACATCACGCGGCCGCGACGTTCTTCACGCACTTCTTCCGGCACTGCATTCGGAATATCGTTGGCGGTAGCGCCTTCCACTGGTGAATAGGCAAAGCAGCCCAGACGGTCGATTTCCGCTTCCTTCAGGAAGTCGAGCAGATATTCAAATTCCGCTTCGGTTTCGCCAGGGAAGCCGGCGATAAAGGTCGAACGTATCGTCAGATCAGGACACATCGCGCGCCACGCCTGGATGCGTTCGATATTCTTTTCACCACTAGCCGGGCGCTTCATGCGCTTCAGCACATCCGGATGCGCGTGCTGCAGTGGCACGTCCAGATATGGCAGGATTTTTCCTTCCGCCATCATCGGAATGATCGCGTCCACGTGCGGATACGGATACACATAATGCAAACGCACCCACGCACCGTATGGTGCCGCCAGTTCGCCCAGTGCTTCCACCAGTTGCGTCATATGCGTCTTGACCGGCTTGCCGTTCCAGAAGCCCATGCGGAATTTGATATCCACGCCATAGGCGCTGGTGTCTTGCGAAATAACCAGCAACTCCTTGACGCCGGCCTTGAACAGATTTTCCGCTTCCATCATTACATCGGCAATCGGGCGTGATACCAGGTCACCGCGCATCGACGGGATGATGCAAAAACTGCAGCGATGGTTGCAACCTTCGGAAATTTTCAGATACGCAAAATGCTTGGGCGTCAGCTTGATGCCCTGCGGCGGCAACAGATCGAGGAAAGGTGCATGCGGTTTCGGCATATGCAGATGCACGGCATCCATCACTTCGCCGAGTGCGTGCGGGCCGGTAACGGCCAGCACTTTCGGATGGACTTTCTGGATGATGTCATCACCGTTGGCGTCTTTTTTCGCACCCAGGCAGCCGGTCACGATGACCTTGCCGTTTTCATGCAGCGCTTCGCCGATGGCGTCCAGCGATTCCTGTACAGCGGCATCGATAAAACCGCAGGTATTGACGATCACCAGATCCGCGCCATCGTAGGACTTGGCGGTGTCATAGCCTTCGGCGCGCAACTGGGTAAGGATTTGCTCTGAGTCGACCAGGGCTTTCGGGCATCCGAGGGAAACGAAGCCGATTTTGGGTGTTGCTTGAAGAGCGTTGGTCATGGTGCAGGCAGGTAAAAAAGCGTGGGATTGGTATAACGAAATGAAGCCGCTATTGTACCCTTTTGACCGCCCTGCCTGCCATCTCACGCAAGGTGGATGGCTGTACGCTATTACTTGTTGTTTTTATCACCAGAAGGTGGTGGTGGCGGGGCAAAAGGAAAGGCACCGAACATATTCTTCGACTGCGTTTGCATCTGTTCCTGCATTTGCACGAACAGGTTTTTGCTCTGTTCGATGTAGTTGCTCATCATGCCCTGCATCATCGGGCCTTGCACGTTCATGAACTGCGCCCACATTTCAGGGCTGAAGGGTTTGCCTTCGTACAGGCCTTTGGAGTTTTCGGTCAGCTTGTTCTGGATGTCAATGAAGGCCTGGATATTTTTTTCCAGATACGAGCCCATCATGCCCTGCATTGCATGGCCGTAGTAGCGAATGATTTGCGACAAGGCCGCGCTGGAAAACATCGGCGAACCGTTGGCTTCTTCCTCCAGAATGATCTGCAACAGAATACTGCGCGTCAGATCTTCATCTGTCTTGGCATCGACTACCGAAAACTGTTCGCTATCGAGCACCAGTTGTTTGACGTCGGCGAGCGTAATGTAGGAACTGGTTTGCGTATCGTACAAACGACGATTCGGATACTTCTTGATCAAACGCTCGGCCATTTTTTTTGTACTCGTCATCAGAAATCCCAACTTGTTGCGTTGCAACGCATTTATTTGTTTCAGTCGTCTCACTAAGTGAGCGACGCTCGCTTCGTCAGGCCATTATAGTGCTAAAAAACAAAGGTTTACGCAATAAGTAGCTGGTTTATCTGCCTGCCGCACTGCAAGAAAATTCTCCACCCATGGCTGCCCTTCTTTCATTTAAGCCGCCTTCGCCTTCACATAACGACCCGGTGCAGCTTCGATTACCTTGAATTGGGCGTTCCCCATCTTGTGCGGCGCCTTTACTTTTTTGCCCGCATGCTGCGCCAGAAAATCGCTCCATGCCGGCCACCAGCTGCCAGCTACTTCAGTGGCGCCGGCCAGCCATGACAGCGCATCCGTTGCATGTTCATCATTGACCCAGTAATGACGTTTGCTCTTTCCGGGCGGGTTGATCACGCCGGCAATATGCCCGGCTGCACCCAGTACAAAACGATTTTGCTGCGGCTTCTTGCGATTCAATATGGCGGTCGATGCATAGGCGCTGGTCCACGGCACGATGTGATCGTCGCGCGAACCGTAAATAAAACTGGGCGCATCGATTTTGCCAAAATCGATTTTTTTACCAGCCAGCTTGAATTTGCCTGACTGCTTCAAATTGTTTTCCAGATAAGTATTACGCAGATACCAGCAATACATGGGGCCCGGCAGATTGGTGCTGTCGGCATTCCAGTACAGCATGTCGAAAGGTGCCGGATTTTCGCCCTTCAGGTAATTAGATGTCACGTAATTCCAAATTAGTTCATTGGAACGCAAACTGGCAAACGCCGCATTGAAATCCAGCCCCTTCATCAAGCCGCCATGCCCGATAGATTGCTCGGTTTCCTGTACTTGCGCCTCATCGATATACACATCGAGGATGCCGGTATCGGAAAAATCGAGAAAGGTCGTCAGCAGAGTCAGGCTCGCGGCCGGTTTCTCGCCGCGCGCACATGCCAGTGCCAATGCATTTGTCAGCAGTGTGCCGCCTACGCAAAAACCCAGTACGTTGATTTTTTCCTGTGAGGAAACGGCTTGTGCGACGTTGATCGCCTGCAGCACACCCTTTTCTATATAGTCGTCCCAGGTCGCATGCGCAATCGATGCATCGGCATTGCGCCACGAAATCAGAAACACCGTATGTCCCTGTTCGACCGCGTAACGCACGAAGGAATTATGCGGCTGCAAATCGAGAATGTAGTATTTATTGATGCAGGGCGGCACCAGCAGCAGCGGCCGTTCGTACACGGTGGGCGTCAGCGCCTTGTATTGCAGCAACTGGAACAGCTCGTTCTCGAAAATCACCGCCCCCTCGGTAATTGCCACATTGCGACCGACTTCAAATGCCGTTTCGTCGCTTTGCGAAATGCGGCCTTTCTGTATATCTTCAAACAGGTGCTTGAGGCCATTAGTCAGGCTCTCGCCATTGGTCTCGACAATTTTCTGCTGCGCTTCCGGATTGGAAAAAAGGAAATTTGCCGGCGACATCGCGTTGACCATCTGCTCGACTGCAAAGCGAATTTTCTGCTTGGCTTTAGGCGGCACTTGCATCGCATCCGCCATCGCCGCCAGGAATTTTGCATTCAGCAAATACGCTGATGCATTAAAGGCATGCAAGGTACTCGATTGCCATGCAGCAGCGGAAAACCGCTTGTCGGCCAGCGGCGGCACCTGCGCCGTCAGCATCTGCTGCCATAAAGTCAAAAATCTTTGTGCATAGTCGCTCTGCAATTCCGCTGCAATGACGGGATCGATAAGCATGGCAGGAGACGGAGGCAATTCAGACTTATTCATGCTGGCAATTCTCTTTTCGAGTATCTTTGCGGTTTGAATTTGATTTCAGGGATGTATGTACATTATTGCCATCGCATGGATTTACGTCGTTTTCATGATGGCCATCATGGAAGCATCCGTCATCGCGGGCATCGTAACCTTCCTGTTGTACGGCGTCCTGCCGGTATCGATAATTGTATACGTGATGGGCACCGGGCAGCGCAAGCGGAAACGTCGTGTGCAGGAATTGCAGCGACGTGAAGAAATGATGCGGAATGCGGAACAGGAAAAAAATGGTGAGAAGGATGCACCATCGGCTGAGCGCCGACCTGAAGCCTGAGCAGCTACGTGCTGCCGGTCCTCCGGTATTATTCCAGCCAGACCAGAGAAGCCATGCGTCCGGTGACACCATCGCGGCGGTATGAATAAAAGCGCCGGGCTTCGCTGACGGTACAGAAATTACCACCGCTGACCTGCGTCACACCGACGTTTGCCAAAGTGATGCGCGCCAGTTGATAAATATCGGCCAGATATTTCCCCGGACGTGCGGCAACAGGCTGGAAGGCCTTGCGCATGACGGGGTCTTTCGCCGCAAACACCTGCAGCACCTCTTCCCCCACTTCAAACTGCAGCGGCCCGATCGCCGGGCCCAGCCACGCATGCAGCGTATCAC
>NZ_JBEBPO010000130.1:0-5184 GCF_040395855.1 Herminiimonas fonticola
TCCAGGATTGTGATTCCTGTTGTCGTGGGTTCGAGCCCCATCAGCCACCCCACTGACCTGTTTTAAATCAACGAGTTACCCCATGTGGGTAACTATCTCGCATCAAACTTTCCAACGGTTTTACAAAGTTTCCAACGGCACGCCGATTCAACGGAAGCATTCTGCCTCATCCGCACGCCTTACCAGGTGCCGCATATTCGCAACTATTTCGTCGGCTTTGGCAGCATCTTGTCGAAGGCCGTCTGTAAATTCGACTGGAAGAAAAGCTGCGGCAGCAGTTCCTTGTCCATCACTTCCGGCCTCGCCGCCTTTGGCTCCGCTGGTGTGTCTGCATTGGAGTATCACCGTGCCGAAGTATCGGTCGTTGAGAACGTGCCTGACTTTATGAAGTGGGCGCTGTTTCAGACTTGGTGTGGCGCCCTTCGCGACTTGGGCTATGCCATTGCGTCGCACATAGTTGATTCGACAGATCACGACGTACCGCAACACCCTTAGTACTAACTAAGAGCAAGCACCCTTAGCAACTTACCCTGCCACGCCGTGAGCATATTTCAGCCTCAAGCATCATTGATATGGAGGCCGGTAAGTGGTCGTCAGTAGATAAGTCTGGCAGATCGGCCGCAACACTTGCCTGGTTCGTGCCGGCCGCGCTGCTTTTGGCGATTCTTTTGTGATGCCGTTCTACGCTAGCGGACCCGGCCTGACTGGTCGAAGCCTTGATCGCCCTATCGGAACGATAACCACGCGTGACCGCTGGGCGGTAATGAATGGTGATCATATGCCATGCTGCTGACGGATGAGAACCGCACAGCAATGAGATCGGCCTGACTACATCCTACCGAGGAGCGCGAAAGACGCGCTATTCATGCTGGGGAGTGCAATACCGCCGCCAGTAATTCGCAACAGACATTATTCAAGAAATTGCAAGGGTCGCATGACCACCCTCGCCTATTACAACGAACTCGATTGCTGCATTGATGCTATCAGCAGTTTCCTTTTTTGGCTTGACCAGGTGGGCAATGCCGCTGATAACCGCCGCCATCAGGATCAACAACTACAGAGCCGCCCGGCGTATAAACCGCGCAAGCGCCCAGCCCCAACAACATTAAGCAAGCAAGTATTTTCTTCATGGAAACAGCCTCAAAAGTAGTTTCGAAAAGTATATAGGAGATTGCAATGAGCAATACGGAAATGCGCGAACTTGAAGGCGCTCTAGCGCAAGCGACCTTACCCAAACAGTATTGCATACGGTGCGATGCTTATGTGCATGTCTAAGCCAGTCACGAGCGTGCTCTCGAGCCCCAATCAGCTCTACACTCTCCCCTAAGGCTGCGACACCACAGCGGGTTAGTGCAATCATCCTCTCACTAGTTACATTGTCGTTGCACCTCTTCTCGACAATATAACCTTTAGCAAGCAACCATCGAATAGTTCTACTGGCCTGTTTACAGTCGTTGACTGTGCAGCCTCCCAAAACCCCCATAGCAACCTGTCACGTAGTTGCATATCGGCTTGATCTGCATGGGCCGACAATATCTATTTACAATGGCTCAAATCATCCATTCCCACATCTTCCGAGATAGCAAGGAGCCGTCATGATCTTCAGACAGTTGTACGAACCTCTCTCCAGTACCTACACTTACCTGCTGGGATGCGAAGAAACCGGGCTCGCTATTCTGATTGATCCTGTGATCTCGGCCATGGAGCGCGATCTGATGGAGGTAAAGCGCCTTGGCTTGAGTCTGGCGTGTACTGTCGATACCCATATCCATGCAGACCACATCACCGCAGCGCGTGAGTTCAAAAAAACGGTCGGCAGCAAAATCGCCATGCCGGCCTATGATCGGCTTCCCTGCACCGATATCGGCATTGAAGAAGGAACGCCGCTGCAAATCGGCAGCATCGTCCTGCAACCATTACATACCCCGGGACACACGGACGGGCATTTTGCCTACCTGTTCGGCGACAGGATTTTTACCGGCGACGCCTTGCTGATTGAAGCTTGCGGCCGCACCGACTTTCAGAACGGCGATGCCGATGCCTTGTACAAGAGCGTGCAGGAAAAACTGTTCACCTTGCCGGACGACGTACTCGTGTATCCGGCACATGACTACAAAGGTCGCCGGGTTTCTTCAATTGCACAGGAGAAGGAGCGCAATCCACGCTTGGGCGGCGGCAAAACGCTGGAAGAATTCAGGGAAATCATGGCGAATCTCAAGTTGCCCTATCCCACCTTCATCGATTATGCCGTGCCGGGAAATCGGCAGTGCGGCGTCTGTCCCTCCGATTTGCCGGACCAACTGGCGACCTACTGCCACCAGATGACAAGCAGCCCGCAAGGCTGATCACCGCATTTCTTAAGCGCACATTCTGTTGGGCCAATAAAAAAGCCGTCGCTAGCGACGGCTTTTTTAGCTTGCAACACTGCGCGATATCAATGTCCGGACAAGGCAGCTTCAGCAGCTTCGTTTTGCTTGCGGATTTTTTCTTTTTCAGCATCTTCGGCGCTTAACGGCGCTGCATCGGTCGCAGTTGCTGGTGCAGCCTCGGATGTTGCTGCTGCAGGTGCAGTCGCTTCCGTTTTTTCGGAATTGCAAGCGGCCAGGGACAGGGCCAGCAAAATTGCGGCGAATAAAGACTTGTTCATTGTTCTTCCTTTTGGTGATTCTGAATTCATGTAAGTTCAAACGACTGCTGATGAATATCGTTTGATACGGATAGTCTTGCGACGCCATGCTGCATGCGTCGCTGAAGTTTGGCAGCACTATAAAATATGTTAAAGAAACGGTAAATTGTGGACTTCCCTTAGCCAGAGCACGAGTGCGCACAAGCCCCTGCACTGACATTGCGGCTATCATAGGCAAGGTCGTCACTTACTCGTCTACACACATGACTCACACTCTGCTCGATACCAAGGCACTGGAAGACGTGCTGGAAGAATTTGCCGACGCGCGCGACTGGCAGCAATTCCACTCACCAAAAAATCTGGCCATGGCCCTGACCGGAGAGGTGGGCGAATTGGTGGAAATTTTTCAGTGGCGCACTGAAGAAGAATCATGGCTGGTCGCGCAGACACCGGAAACAGCACAACACGTGCGGCAGGAGCTGGCCGATGTTGCCTTGTACCTGATACGCCTGGCTTCCGTGCTGAAGGTCGATCTGAATGCCGCGATTCAAGACAAGCTGCTCATCAACGCAAAGAAATATCCGCCACTGTAGAATGCGTCCCGCGCGGATCTTGACGATGATTCACCATCATTCATAAATTTTTGAAATTTTCCATGACCAATACTTTCAGTACACGACAAAATACTGCCAGCACATTTACCGAATGGCTGCGTGAGCAAAATCAGGCCAACTGGGATGCCGCCATCCAGCACCGTTTCATCGATGAATTATTTGCCGGCACGGTTGCCGACAATGTGCTGCAGCATTATCTGGTGCAGGATTATCAATTCATCGATCGCTTCGTCGCACTGCTAGGCGCAGCAATCGCCAGTGCCGATCTCTTCACATCGCGCGTGCGCTTTTCCCGCTTTGCCGCGATGATCACCAGCGATGAAAATACCTACTTCCTGCGCGCTTTCGATGAATTGGGCCTGCCTGAAAAATACCGTACAACGCCGCCGCTGACTGCACCGACCAGGGCTTTTCAGGACTTGATGACAGAATCCGCTGAAAGCCGGATTTATCCCTTGTGCCTGTCGGTGCTGGTCGTTGCCGAGTGGCTGTACCTGAGCTGGGCCGATCGCCCTGGCGCCGCCTTGCCGGAGCGCTTCATCCATGCAGAATGGATTACGCTGCATAACAATCCGGCCTTTGCCGAATTCATCGGCTGGCTGCGCGCCGAACTCGATCGTACCGGTCCGCTGCTGAATGAAGAAGATCAGGCGCGTTGCGCCGCCATGTTCGGGCGCGCAGTGGCGCTGGAACGCGCGTTTTTCGATCACGTTTATACACCGCTCGACTACTCATGAATCCCGGCCCGGCCGCATGCTGCGACCGGCCATCTTCATTAAAGGAACACGATGTCTTTTACTGCTGAAATCTGGAAAGAAAATTCCGCCCTGTTTGAAACCATACGCACGATGCCTTTCAATCAGGAACTTGCCGCCGGCACCCTGAGCCAGGAACGCTTCCGTCATTACATGATCCAGGATGCGCATTACCTGGTCGCTTTCGGCCGCGCCCTCGCCGTCGCTGCCGCCAAGGCCGACAACAGCGATGAAGTCGCACAATTTTCAGAAGCTGCGCACACTGCCATCATTGTCGAGCGCAGTCTGCATGCCGACTTCATGGAACAATTCAATGTCAGTCCGGCGACTTTTGCCGCCACACCGCTTTCGCCCACCACGCATCATTACAGCAGCTATCTGATTGCGACCGCATGGAGCGCTTCATACCCGGTCGCGCTGGCATCCCTACTGCCCTGTTTCTGGATATATGCCGAAATAGGTCGCGACATTCTTGCGCGGGCCGCAAAAAACAATCCTTACGATGCATGGATCGCCACCTATGCCGGCGAAGAATTCCATGCGGCGGTACGCGATGTCATCACAACGGTCGACCGCGTGGCCAGCGTGGCCAGCGCAGAGACGCGCCGCGACATGCATAGTGCGTACACGCATGCAGCAAAACTGGAATGGATGTTCTGGGATGCAGCTTATCGCCTGGAGCAATGGGCAGTCTGACCGGCTGGCGCGATACCCGGTTTTTCAGCTGTCATATACAGCTGAAATTCGTTATGATCGAAGCAGGGTGAGCGACGGCTGCGTACGAAAAACATATTTTCACCTCGCTAACATTTCACATCAGACAGGAGCCCAAGATGGACGAAGAAAATTTCAATCTCAGTATGCGAAAATTCCTGAAAATGGTGGGTGTCAGTTCCCAGAACGCCATCGAAAAAGCGGTGGAAAAAGCCATTGCAGAAGGAAACATCAAGGGTAGCGAATCGTTCCCGGCAAAAATGACGCTGGATATTGAAGGCATCAAACTGCACATCGCATTTGATGGAGAAATACGCCTCCAATAAACAGGTGGCGCTTTCAGTCTTTAAAGACTTACATGTAAAAAATCAGACGCACAGCAATGGGCGTCTGATTTTTTTTTGCTGTATCCACGATGCCATGCAAGGCAAGTGCATCGGATCTTGCCACTATTATTTGATATACGCTGTTACAG
>NZ_JBEBPO010000131.1:0-5024 GCF_040395855.1 Herminiimonas fonticola
CTGGCGGAAGCGCCATCCTACGGCATGCCGGGCATCAACTTCGATCCGGCCTCGAAAGGTGCGCAGGCTTATCTAGCCTTCGGCGCAGAAATGGTTGAACGGATCAAGACAATTTAAAAACATCGAAAACTTCGCGGGCGCCGATACGTCGCGTTGCATTTCGATGAACACATGAGTGCGAGTCAGGAATTATGGTTACGAAAAAACAAAAGGGTTTGGGTCGCGGTCTGGAAGCATTGCTGGGCGGCGCTACCGATTTCAATGAAGCGGTAGCCGCTATCCCCGGCGCGCCTTCCACGTTGCAAGTCAGTGATATGCAGGCCGGCAAATACCAGCCTCGTACGCGCATGGATGAAGGTGCGCTGAACGAGCTGGCGGCATCGATCAAGGCGCAGGGTTTGCTGCAGGCGATTCTGGTGCGGCCGATTACCTCGCATAACGGTAGAGACCGCTATGAAATCATCGCCGGCGAACGCCGCTTCCGCGCTGCGCAACTGGCCGGTTTGACCGAAGTGCCGGTGCTGGTCAAGGAAGTCGACGACGAAGCTGCAGCGGCGATGGCCTTGATTGAAAACATCCAGCGCGAAGATTTGAATCCGCTGGAAGAAGCGCAAGGCATACATCGCCTGATTGCCGATTTCAATTTTACGCATGAGCAGGCGGCGCATGCCGTCGGACGTTCGCGCAGCGCGGTATCCAATCTGTTGCGTTTGTTGAACCTGGCCAAGCCGGTGCAAACCATGCTGATGGCCGGTGATATCGACATGGGCCATGCGCGCGCCTTGCTGGCGGTCGATGCGGGTACGCAAATCACTTTGGCAAATCAGGTTGTCGCCAAGCGGATGTCGGTGCGCGAAGCGGAAAAATTGGTGGTGCGTGCGACGCTGGAACAGGCGGCAGGCAACAAGCCGCGCGCCAACGGCAAGGAAAAATCGCGCGATATCGCGCGTCTGGAAGAAGAATTGTCGGATGCTTTGGCAACGCAAGTTGTCATCAAGCTGGGCGCAAAGAACAAAGGGCAGTTGGTGATCGAGTTTGCCGGCCTGGATGCGCTGGACGGCATTCTTGCCAAATTACGCGTCACGGCCTGAGACGCAGAGTTTGCCGGCATATTGCCTGCTGCTCAGGCCGGGTCATTTCGCCCTTGAGCATTGGCACATGCCGTTGGAAGCGGGGTTGAACAATGTCGTGCGCATACAACAGCGGGTGTGAAACGCGCCGCCGCGCCGCGATGGGACCGGGAATTTATTCCGCTGACGGTTTGTGTACACGTCCGTGTGCAAGGAATCTGAATGACCGGCGGCAAGGACTTGTGCATCCGGGCTGTTGATATAAGGCAAATAACATCCGGGAAAGTACGCCAACAGTCATCAAACTGTCATCAAGCTCGCCATTTTTCCCGCAGCAAACGTTTGACGCTGCGTACGGAAAGCCCTTATAATCCCGTGGCTTCATGAAACGCATGACTTAGTTTGTATTCACTCCAGCCCGAGTAGCTCGATCGCAAGATCGCCAAAGGGCTGCACCTTTGGACCCAGTATGCTGCCCGTCGTCCTCTTGCAACTCGCGACTACGGTAATCGCCAGTATTATTGCCGGTTTGATTGCAGGAATGCCGGCGCTGTATTCGGCGCTGCTAGGTGGGTTGTGCTGTGTGGTGCCGAATGGCCTGTTTGCGCTACGTTTATTTTCCGCTGCGCAAAAATCCGAGTCCGTTAATCCGATGACTTTTTTTATCGGGGAATTTATCAAGATTGCATTGACCATTGCACTGTTGGGTGCGGTGGTCTGGTTATACCGCGATTTGAATTTGCTGGCGCTAGTCGCCGCGTTCGTCGTGGCGCTAAAAAGTTACATCATCTTATTATTTAGGCACTGACATGGCGACTGAAATAGCTACTGCAGGGGCGGCGCATCACGCAGCACCAACCGCATCCGAATATATCGTTCACCATCTGGGGCATTTTTCGACCAAGCACCAGGACAAGATAGTCGATTTTTCGATTATCAACATGGACACGATTTTCTGGTCCGTATTCGCCGGTGTGGTCGGCTGCTTCCTGATGTACATGGCGGCACGCAAGGCGACTTCCGGTGTTCCGGGCCGTTTCCAGGCTGCAGTTGAAATGATTGTTGAAATGGTCGACAACCAGGCCAAATCGATTGTTCACGGCGATCGTACCTTCATCGCGCCATTGGCATTGACCGTATTCGTCTGGGTTGCCCTGATGAACTCGCTGGATTTCTTGCCTGTTGATATGTTCTCGGCAATTTTCAGCGCGCTTGGCATCGATCACCTTTTCCCGTATCACCGTGTGGTTCCTACCGCCGATTTGAACGGCACCATGGGTATCGCACTCGGCGTATTCGCGCTGATGATCTTCTACAACATCAAAATCAAAGGTGCTGGCGGCTTCATTCATGAACTGTTCGCGGCACCGTTTGGCATCTGGCTCGCACCGTTCAACCTGTTGTTGAACATGATTGAATTCGCAGCGAAAACCGTCTCCCTGGCGATGCGGTTGTTCGGCAACATGTACGCCGGCGAATTGTTGTTCCTGTTGATTGCATTGCTGGGTTCGACCGCGACAGCGTTCGGTTTCTTCGGTCATGTAGTGGCAGGCACGATGTGGGCAATCTTCCACATCCTGATTGTTTTCCTGCAGGCATTCATTTTCATGATGCTGACGCTGGTGTATATCGGCCAGGCGCATGAAGGGCACTAAGATTTTCAAAATTGGTTTTGGAATTGCAGTATCAGAAGGCTCCGTTTTTTAGTATTAATTTTTTGATTTAACTTTAACTTTGAAGGAATTGTCATGACTGATCTCTCATTTGTAGCGCTGGCTTGTGGTTTGATTATTGGTCTGGGCGCAATCGGCGCTTGTATCGGTATCGCAATCATGGGTGGCAAATACCTTGAGGCTTCTGCTCGTCAACCAGAATTGATGAACACATTGCAAACCAAAATGTTCCTGTTGGCTGGTCTGATCGATGCTGCGTTCCTGATCGGTGTTGGTATCGCTATGTTGTTCGCATTCGCTAACCCGTTCATCGCTAAGTAATTCGGTCACCGTACCGGTTCTGACGCTGAAGTGGTTTTCAGCACACGTTACTTAGAGAAGGAATTACCATGAACTTAAATGCAACTTTGATTGCGCAGTTCGTGGTCTTCTTCATCCTGGCAGGCTTCACGATGAAATTCGTGTGGCCACCACTGATGAATGCGCTCGATGAGCGCGCCAAGAAGATCGCGGACGGTTTGGCAGCTGCCGAACGTGGCAAGTCTGATCTGGCAGCCGCTGAAAAGCGCGCCCAGGCAGAACTGACATCTGCGCAAGAAGCAGGTCAAAAGCGTATCGGCGATGCCGAGAAGCGCGGCCAAAGCATTATTGATGAAGCCAAGAAAACTGCTGCTGAAGAAGCTGCGCGTATTCTGGCTGCCGCTAAAGCGGATGCTGACCAGCAAGTAACCCAGGTTCGCGAAGCATTGCGTGACCAGGTTGCTACCCTTGCAGTTAAAGGTGCTGAGCAAATCCTGAAGCGTGAAGTCAATGCTGCAGTCCACGCCGATCTGTTGAACCAACTGAAAGCCGAGCTGTAATCATGGCCGAACTCGCAACGATTGCCCGTCCTTACGCCGAAGCTCTGTTCCGTGTGGCGAAAGCCGCGGATTTGAACAGCTGGTCTGAACTGGTTTCCGAAATGGCACAGGTTGCTGCGAATCCCGATGTGTATGCATTGGCGCACAACCCGAAAGTTTCGGACGACCTGATCAGCAGCACTTTCATCTCGGCGCTCAAATCGCCGGTTGGCGCTGAAGCGAAAAACTTCATCAACATGCTGGTGCAAAACGACCGCCTGACGCTGTTGCCGGAAATCGCGACGCAGTTTCACGCATTGAAAAATGCGCAAGAAGGCGCTGCTGATGCAGAAATCGTCAGCGCGTTTGAACTGTCTGCAGCGCAGTTGACCGAGCTGGTCGCTACGCTGGAAAAGAAATTCGGCCGCAAGCTTAACCCGACCGTCGCTGTTGATAGCGCACTGATCGGTGGCGTGCGTGTCGTTGTTGGTGATGAAGTGCTCGACACCTCGGTACGCGCGAAACTGCAACAGATGCACGTTGCGTTGACTGCGTAATCGTTGCCGAGCCTAGCCCAAGCTACAGAGAAAAATTTTAGGAGTTTATATGCAACTCAACCCGTCTGAAATCAGCGAACTGATCAAGAGCCGGATTCAAGGGCTCGGCGACAACGCTGAGATTCGCAATCAAGGCACGGTCATTTCCGTGTCCGACGGTATCTGCCGCATTCACGGTCTGTCCGACGTCATGCAAGGCGAGATGCTGGAATTCCCAGGCAATACTTTCGGCCTCGCGCTGAACCTGGAACGTGATTCCGTCGGCGCCGTTATTCTGGGCGAATACGAGCACATCTCGGAAGGCGACACGGTTAAATGTACCGGTCGTATTCTGGAAGTGCCTATCGGTCCTGAACTGCGCGGTCGCGTCGTCAATGCCCTCGGTCAACCGATCGACGGCAAAGGCCCGGTCAATGCAAAATTGACTGCACCTATCGAAAAAATCGCACCAGGCGTTATTGCTCGTCAATCCGTTGATCAACCAATGCAAACCGGTATCAAGGCGATTGACGCGATGGTACCTATCGGTCGCGGTCAACGCGAACTGATCATTGGCGATCGTCAAACCGGTAAAACAGCTGTTGCGATCGATGCCATCATCAATCAAAAAGGTCAAAACGTAACGTGTATCTACGTTGCTATCGGCCAAAAAGCATCGTCGATCAAAAACATCGTGCGTTCGCTGGAACAGCACGGCGCAATGGAATACACGATCGTGGTTGCTGCAACCGCATCGGAATCCGCTGCAATGCAGTTCGTTTCGGCCTACTCCGGTTGCGCCATGGGCGAATACTTCCGCGATCGCGGTGAAGATGCGCTGATCGTGTATGACGATTTGTCGAAACAAGCTGTTGCGTACCGTCAGGTTTCCCTGCTGTTGCGCCG
>NZ_JBEBPO010000132.1:0-4997 GCF_040395855.1 Herminiimonas fonticola
TCACATCCCGCTTATGCCGTTACGTTGCGACCACCAACTTCAGGCAAATCGCATGCTTCCATGTGATGATTTTTGCGCATACGGATGTTGAACAGTTCAACGATCAGCGAGAAGCCCATTGCGCCGTAGATGTAGCCTTTCGGAATATGGATCTCGAAGCTCTCAGCGACAAGTACCGCACCGACGATCACCAGGAAACAGAGTGCCAGCATCTTGATGCTTGGGAACGCGGTGACAAAGTCGCCAATCGCTTTTGCCGCAAACATCATCACGCCGACTGCGATCACGATGGCAATAATCATGATTTCCACTTCCTTGACCATGCCCACTGCGGTAATGACCGAATCCAGCGAGAACACGATATCAATCACGGCGATTTGCGCCAAAGTCATCATGAAGCTGGATTTCTTGCCCACAGCTTCTTCATGCTCTTCTTCACCGCCAGCCATCAATTCCTTGATTTCCGCCGATGCCTTGTACAGCAGGAACAGGCCACCGAAGAACAGAATCAAGTCACGCCCCGAGAAACCCATATCGCCAAGGCTGAAGATCGGCTCGACCAGACCCATCATCCACGACAGGCTCAGCAACAGCAGGATACGTGTGAACATCGCCAGGCCCAGACCGATGATGCGGCCCTTTTGCTGCTGATGCTTCGGCAGGCGATCTACCAGAACAGTAATGAAAATGATGTTATCGATGCCCAGCACAATCTCCAGCATCGCCAGCGTTGCCAGTGCTATCCATGCTTCCGGCGTGGTAAATACTTGTAGGAATTCCATGTTTATCTCGAATAGTTGGTTAATGACCGACGGTGCACGTCGCGCCAAATGTATTTGATTGGATCGCCGTCTCTTTGCGGTCAAATCAAATGCGCTGCTTATTTCTTTCTGCTAATGCCAATTGCCTATCGCTCAGGTCTGAATGAAGCGGCCATTGCCATTTGTTTCATGCTTGAAAATACTTTTTTATGAACAACCAGCCCAACAGTCCTACATTTCAGTCCCCTTTAAATTCTATGGATCAACTGCTTTTCGGCAATGCTGAGACTTTAACGAAATTCTAACAGAGTGAAAAATCGAATTTAGCGTTATTTTTATACGTAAAAACCGAACTATTTTAATTAAATTTATATAAAAACAGATATATAACCATCTTTTTACTGGGAGTCAAACCCAGTAAAAACCGTTATTCATATAGGTAAAGTAAGATATTTAAGGAAAAAATGAAACGATTACGGCTTGGGGCGGGATGAAAATATTTGAATATCGCTGCGCGATACCATACGCAGGATTTTTGTCATGAAAATGACGGAAAGCGTTATTTTTTCTTAACGAATTCTTTATATTTATTATTTCAATGACAAGTCGGCAACTTGTTTCAGTGCATGTGCCACTGTGGGATGCCTGAGCCGTATGCCCAATTCCGCTTTCATGCGCTGATTGCTCATGCGACGCGATTCCGCCATGAAGGAGAGCATCATCGGCGACACTGCATGCTGCAATTTTTCGCGCGTCAGGCGCGGCGGCCGTTCCAGCGCAAAGGCATCGGCCACGGCATCGAAGTAGGCACCCATCTTCATTTCGCTATCATCAACTGCGTGATACACCCGGCCAGGCTGGGCGCGAAACAGCGCCAGCGCAATCGCCTGCGCCAGGTCATCGGCATGGATATGATTGGTGTAGACATCCTCATCCGCCACCAGCGCCGGCAAACCCTTTTGCAAACGTTCCAGCGGCAGGCGATCGGCGGCGTAAATACCCGGCACGCGCAAAATACCCAGACGCGATTGAGAACGCCGTGCCCAGTTGCGCAAAACCTGTTCGGCATCGACCCGCCGTGTTGCCCGCAGGTTACGTGGCTGCACAGTGCGCGTCTCATCTATCCATGCGCCGCCGCAATCGCCGTACACGCCAGACGTGCTGACATAAACCAGCGTCGCATGGTCGGGTAAAATGGAGGTCAGATTGCGGGTACGGCGATCAAGGCTGCCATCCGATTGCGGTGGGGCAAGATGAATGATGTTTTGCGCCAGCCTTGCCAGACGCGCCAGCGTAGCCGGCTGATCCAGATTCGCAATAATCGGAATTGCGCCTGCAGCACGCAACTCTTCCTGTCGTGAGGCCTGTGTAGTCACCGCAAAAATGCGGAAACGCGCGCGCAACAGCGGCAACAGGCGCATGCCTACATCGCCACACCCCAGGATGAGCAAACGCGGCTTGCCGAATTTGCCGGAAAGATTTTTGTTTGTTGTTTTAATTTTCATTAACAGGATTGTATGACGTTCCAAGTAACCGTTCAGCCGAGTGGTCGGCAATTCAGCTGCGAGGCAGATGAAACCATTTTGAGCGCGGCGATTCGCGCTGGCGTCGGCCTGCCTTACGGCTGCAAAAACGGCGCCTGCGGCAGTTGCAGGGGCATGGTCTTGTCCGGCGACGTCACGCATGGCGCCCATCAGGCAAGAGCGTTGCCGCCTGCTGATGAGGAGAAAGGATTTTCGCTATTCTGTTGCGCACGGCCGCACAGCGATGTCGTGATTGAAGCGCGCGAAGTGCTCGGCACAGGCGAATTCCCCATCAAGAAACTACCGTCGCGTATTGCCAGACTGGAACGCGTCGGCGATGACGTGATGACGATTGCCCTGCAATTGCCCGCCAGCGAAAAACTGCAATACCGCGCCGGCCAATATATCGAGTTCATGCTCAAGGATGGCAAGCGGCGCAGCTACAGCCTGGCCAATGCGCCACACGTGGGCGAACACGTCACGTTGCACATACGTCATATGCCGGGCGGCTTATTCACCGATCAGGTATTCACCACGATGAAGGAGCGCGACATTCTGCGCTTCGAGGGCCCGCTGGGAACCTTCTTCCTGCGTGAAGACTCGGATAAGCCGATGGTGTTGCTGGCATCAGGCACCGGCTTCGCGCCGATCAAGGCCATCGTCGAACAAGCCGTGCATATCAAGAGCCAGCGTCCGATAATGCTGTACTGGGGCGGCCGCCGCCCGAAAGATCTGTACATGCATGCGCTGTGCGAAGAGTGGGCACGCACCGTACCGAACTTCAGCTATATCCCTGTCATATCGAACGCCACTCAGGACGATCGCTGGCATGGGCGAACCGGTTTTGTACATCAGGCAGTGATGAACGATCTGCCCGACCTGTCGAATTATCAGGTCTATGCCTGCGGTGCACCGGCGATGGTCGATGCAGCACGGACGGATTTCGGTGCAAGCTGCCGTTTGCCTGAAGAAGAGTTTTACGCCGATGCCTTTACTTCGGAAGCCGATCTGGCCATGGAATAAAACATCGGAGACGACGCGCCACAGCGGGAAAAACGTTTTGACGCACTGCGCAAAACGACTTAATATTCTTCACATGAAGATGAACACCTCACTCTTGCGACGTCGCACCCCCGCTGCCTCAGCAGGGATTGCCGTGCGTGTAAGCGTGTAGTTTTTAAATTCGCGCTCAACTAGCCACAGGCAAATCCTGTGGCTTTTTTTTCGTATTTTTGTACCAGACATCTTTTACATTATTTGCACTCAGGAGTAGCCGAAATGGAATTCAGCCAGTACCCAGTCAACGCCCTGCTCTATATCACCAACCGTCCGGAACTGGTTTTTACCGAAGGCGACGGCATGTGGCTGACCGACCATAACGGCAAACGCTATCTCGACTATCTGCAAGGCTGGGCCGTCAACTGCCTCGGCCATTCGCCGCAATGCATACAGGATGCGCTCGCAGCCCAGTCGAAAAAACTGATCAATCCATCGCCGGCGTTTTACAACGAACCATCGATCGCACTGGCTGCCTTGTTGACCGGGAACTCCTGCTTCGATCGCGTCTTCTTCGCCAATAGCGGCGCGGAAGCCAACGAGAGCGCGATCAAACTCGCGCGCAAATGGGGCAAGCTCAACAAGAATGCCGCCGGCGAAAATCGCTACGAAATCATCACCTTCGATCACAGCTTCCACGGTCGCACCCTGGCCACCATGTCGGCCAGCGGCAAAGCCGGCTGGGACACGATCTATGCACCGCAAGTGCCGGGTTTCTTCAAGGCAGACCTGAACGATCTCGACAGCGTCAAGAAACTCATTACCGACAAAACCGTGGCAGTGATGCTGGAACCGGTGCAAGGCGAAGGCGGCGTACTGCCGGCCTCGCGCGAATTCATGCAGGGCTTGCGCGCACTGACCAAGGAACACGGCATATTGCTGATCGTCGATGAAGTACAAACCGGCATGGGTCGCTGCGGTGAGTTGTTTGCCTATCAGTTGTCCAGCATCGAACCGGACATCATGACGCTGGGCAAAGGCATAGGCGGCGGCGTACCGCTGGCCGCGATGCTGTGTCGCGAAGAAATCGCCTGCTTTGAACCAGGCGATCAGGGCGGCACCTACAACGGCAATCCGTTGATGACGGCGGTCGGTATTGCCGTTGCCCAGGCCTTGCTGGCACCCGGCTTCATGCAATCGGTCAAGGACAAAGGCGAATATCTGAGCAAAGCCTTGCTGAAGCTCACCGAGCAGCACGGACTTGAAGGCGAACGCGGCGACGGTTTGCTGCGCGCGTTGAAACTGGGTTCCGACATCGGCCCGCAGATCGTTGAAATGGCACGCGACATGGGTCCGGTCGGCTTGCTGCTGAACTCGCCACGCGCCAACCTGCTGCGCTTTATGCCGGCACTGAACGTGACGATAGAAGAGATCGATCAAATGATCGCGATGCTGTCCGATGTCCTGACGCAATTGAAGCGTTGAGCAGACTAATGCTGATGCGAACCAAATCCAAGGCAAGCAGTTTGCGCGGAATTTTTCTCGCGCTGCTTGCCGCATCAGTCCTCGCAGCCTGCGGCACGTCCACACCAGTGAAACGGCAAGGCGCGCAGGCAATTCTGTATGAACCGCAACCGGTCAGCGAAAAAGGCAACGAGGTCGCGCTCTATGCGATGGGCATGATAGACACCGGTTACCAGTTCGGCGGCAAGAATCC
>NZ_JBEBPO010000133.1:0-4907 GCF_040395855.1 Herminiimonas fonticola
GTCAGCAGCAACTGGATTTCCGGCAGGCCGAGATCGTCTTTTGGTGTTGTATGCGCGAGGCGCTTTTCAACGTGACGTACGGTGTCGTAGCCAAAGTAGCCGGCGAGACCGCCGCAAAAGCGCGGCATGCCTGGCAGGATCGCAACTTTATAACGTGCCTGGAATTCCGCGATGAAATCCAGCGGATTGCCTTCAAAGGTTTCCACGATGGCGCCATTGCGCACGACTTCAACACGGTTGCCGAAGCTGCGCATCAAGGTGTTGGCAGGCAGGCCAATGAAAGAATAACGGCCAAAGCGTTCGCCACCAACGACGGATTCCAGCAAAAAGGTATTTTTGCCGCCATTCTGGGTTTGCGCCAGTTTGAGGTAGAGCGAAAGCGGTGTTTCCAGATCGGCGAATGCTTCGGCGACCAGTGGAATGCGGTTATAGCCTTGCGTGGCCAGCGATTTGAATTCGAGTTCAGTCATGGGTTCTCTCCGGACCGCTATTGTAGACGAGCGGTTTGGTACTTTGATAAGTAGTTCAAAAAACGTTGCTGATCGCGCGGGAGTGCAGGAAATGCAAAAACGTGCGGACGATCAACGGCAAGTGGCGTTCAGCGCCAGATTTGCCAGCCTCGCCATAGCCAGGCCTCATGCGCGCCTGGTGTCGTGAGTCGTTTTTTGTCGAGAGACATGATGATTTATGTTGGTGAAATAAGATGCGCTGCGTCTAGCAGCGAAGAAACTATACCATCGGTATCGACGTCTTGTATAGCCTGCCCGTGGTTGTAGCCGTAAGGTACGTTGAGAACCTTGCAGCCCGCCGCGCGTGCCGCCTGCGAGTCGTTGATGGAGTCGCCGATTGCCACGACTTCCGACGGTTTCAATCCAAAATCTGTGCAGACTTGCAATAGCTGCATAGGATCGGGTTTCTTTTTCTCAAATGAATCGCCGCCGTAAACGATTTCAAAATAATCGCGCAAGCCGGTTTTTTCCATCAATGGCAAGGTGAATGCCATCGGCTTGTTGGTGACGCAGGCCATGCGCAAACCTTTATCTCGCATGGCTTGCAAGCCTTCGTGTACATCCGGATAAGCGGTGGCGAACTCGCCGTTGACGTCGAAATAATGTTTTTCGAACAAGGCGAGTGCTTCCTTGAATCGCAATTCGACTTCGCTGGCGGAAAAGTCCACGCCTATGCTTAGGCGCACCAGATTTTCTGCGCCCTTGCCGACGAAGCTGATCGCAGTTTCTAGTGTGAGCGGCCCCAGACCCAGGTCGGCGCGCATGCGATTAATCGTGATGTGCAAATCCTGGGCGGTATGCAACATGGTGCCATCGAGATCGACGATGACACCGCGTATACCGTGCAACACTTGATTTTCAACTACGCTGGAAGACAAATTTATACCTTTGCCAGTTCGCTGCGCATCGCGTCGATGACGGCTTTGTAGTCTGGCTTGCCGAAAATGGCAGAGCCGGCGACAAAGGTATCGGCGCCGGCGCGTGCGGCTTCAGCGATATTGTCGACTTTGATGCCGCCATCGACTTCCAGCATGATGTCGCGACCGGATTCATCGATCAATTTGCGCACGGCGGCGATTTTTTGCAGCGTGTGCGGAATGAAGGATTGACCGCCGAAGCCGGGGTTGACCGACATCAGCAGAATGATGTCGATCTTGTCCATCACGTGTTCCAGATAATGCAGCGGTGTGGCGGGATTGAATACCAGGCCGGCTTTGCAGCCGTTGTTGCGTATCAGTTGCAGCGTACGATCGACATGCTCGGAGGCTTCCGGATGGAAGGTGATGATGTTGGCGCCGGCTTTGGCAAAATCGGGGACAATGCGATCCACCGGCTTGACCATCAGGTGCACGTCGATCGGCACTTGCACATGCGGGCGTATCGCTTCGCAGACCAGTGGGCCTATCGTCAGGTTTGGAACGTAATGGTTATCCATGACGTCGAAGTGGATGATGTCGGCGCCGGAGGCGACGACATTGCGGACTTCTTCGCCAAGACGGGCGAAATCGGCGGACAGAATGCTGGGGGCGATGCGATAGTTGGCCATGGTCGTGACTTTGTAAATGAAGCCGCTATTTTACCCTGTGGCTTTCAGCGTGCGCTCCGCAGGCATTGAATTTTGCCGCTAGAGGTTTGCTTCATCTATATAGTGAGTACTTGGACGCGCTATGATGTGAAAGAATTAACTGCGTACTTTGAATAAAGCAGCAGGCACAAGAGGAATCAAATGGCATCCTACGAATTTACCGTGACCGTCAATACGCAGTACCTGGAAGAGCAATCCGATCCGGCGCACTCCAATTATGTATTCGCGTACGCAATCACCATCAAGAATACCGGGCAGGTAGCGGCGCAACTTATTTCACGCCATTGGGTCATTACCGACGCCAATAACCATATTGAAGAAGTGCGCGGTCTGGGTGTGGTTGGCAATCAGCCCTTGCTGCAGCCGGGCGAACAGTTTGAATACACTAGCGGTACCTCGATGGCCACGCCGCAAGGGTCGATGACTGGCGAATATTTCTGCGTGGCGGAAGACGGGGAGCAATTCGAGGCGAAAATTCCTGAATTCGTCCTGTCCCTGCCACGCACTTTGCATTAAACCGAACGTTTACTCGGTCGCATTGTCCTTTGGTGGGGCCTTCTGTGCCGGTGGATTCCTGGGCTTCTGGCCCGAGAACATGGTCCACCAGACGATAAAAATCAACAGGCCCAGTGCGATTCCTGCTTCAACAAATAATAGCCACATTGCAAATCACTCCCATGTCTTTCATACGCCTTAGTTTACTCGCATCCATATTGTGCGGTCTGGTTTCCTGTTCTACCACTCCCAGGCAGCCGCCGGCGGCACCATCAGAGCCGGCAGCCCCGCTTACGCCTGCCAAGCCTGTTACGCCGCCAGTTGACTTGCCCGGCTTGCCAAGAACTGAAATCAATTCTGCCTTGCGTCCGGTTACCTTTGCTGCTTTGCCAGGCTGGAAGGCAGATGATCAGCGCGAAGCCTTGCCGGCTTTTTTGTCATCCTGTGCGGTATTGGTCCGGCGTCCAGACTGGAAGGAAGCGTGCGTGGCTGGCGCAAATGTCGATGTGACGGATGACAATGCGACGCGCAAATTTTTTGAAAATTATTTCGTGCCTTATCGCGTAGCGAATCCGGATGGCTCATTGAGCGGCACGGTCACCGGTTATTACGAACCCTTGCTGCAGGGCGCGCGTAAACGCGGAGGCAAGTATCAAACGCCTTTGCATGGCGCTCCGGACGATATTCTGACGATCGAGCTGGCAAGCGTTTTTCCCGAACTGAAAGGTCAGCGTGTGCGGGGTCGTCTGGTCGGCAACAAGGTGGTGGCTTATCCGTCGCGTGCCGAACTGAACAAGTCGAACGCGTTGGCCGGCAAGGAAATCCTGTGGGTGGATGATGCGATCGATGCATTCTTCCTGCAAGTGCAGGGTTCGGGGCGCGTGCAACTGGATGACGGCAGGGAAATCGTGCGGCTGGCCTACGCCGACCAGAATGGACAGCCGTACAAATCGATAGGCCGTTATCTGATCGACAAAGGCGAGTTGACGCTGGACCAGGCGTCTGCGCAAGGGATCAAGGCCTGGGTGAGAGCCAATCCTAAGCGGCAGCAGGAATTATTGAATGCCAATCCAAGCTACGTTTTCTTTCGCGAAGAAAAAGTGACGGATCCCAATGTCGGACCGAAAGGCGCGCTCGGTGTGCCTTTGACGCCGCAACGCTCGATCGCAGTCGATCCGCAATACATTCCCTTGGGCGCGCCAGTTTTTCTTTCGACCACGCAGCCCAACAGCAATGTGCCTTTGCAACGACTTGTATTGGCGCAGGATACCGGCAGTGCGATCAAGAATGCGGTTCGTGCCGATTACTTCTGGGGCTTTGGCGCCCAGGCCGGTGAGCAGGCGGGCCGCATGAAGCAGCGCGGCGCGATGTGGGTGTTGCTGCCAAAGTAAATCCGACTTATGTCGTTGTCCAATACCTATCCGTATATGGGAGTCAGCCATGCAATATGAAAACATCCTGGTCGAAATTCACGGCAAGGTCGGTCTCATCACCCTTAACCGGCCGGCGGCACTGAATGCGCTCAATGACAAATTGATGGATGAGCTGGGACAGGCTTTGCTGTCGTTTGACGCAAATGACGATATCGGCTGCATGATCATTACGGGTAGCGAGAAGGCCTTTGCCGCTGGCGCCGATATCGGTGCAATGGCGAGCTACTCTTATATGGATGTATATAAAGGCGACTACATTACGCGCAACTGGGAGCAAATCCGCAGTGTGCGCAAACCTGTCATTGCTGCGGTGGCGGGTTATGCGCTCGGCGGCGGCTGCGAGTTGGCAATGATGTGCGACTTCATTATTGCGGCGGATACGGCCAAATTCGGCCAGCCTGAAATCAAGCTCGGCATTATTCCTGGTGCGGGCGGTACGCAGCGTTTGCCACGCTCGGTTTCAAAATCAAAGGCGATGGATATGTGTTTGACTGCGCGCATGATGGATGCGGCCGAAGCCGAGCGCGCCGGCTTGGTGTCGCGCGTAGTGGCTGCGGACAAGTTGCGGGAAGAGGCATTGGCTGCCGCAACCGTCATTGCCAATATGTCGCTGCCTATGGTCATGATGATCAAGGAATCCATCAATCGTGCTTATGAAACAACGCTTGCTGAAGGCGTGCAGTTCGAGCGCAGACTCTTTCACAGCACCTTCGCAACAGAAGATCAGAAAGAAGGAATGCGTGCATTTGTCGAGAAGCGCGCAGCTAAATTCAAGAATGTTTGAGGTCTTGATCAGGAAGACTTCGAGAAGAATTCAAAAAGAAATAAACTATTTTCCCGAAAGGGGTTGCAAAGGGTTTGGGTGCTTGCTATAGTTCGGCTCCC
>NZ_JBEBPO010000134.1:0-4899 GCF_040395855.1 Herminiimonas fonticola
ATCCAGAAATACAAGGTCATCCTCACTATGGCTGACCGACTTGCTCATGTTGCCTTCTCCGAGATGTAGTTTTTATAGTATGGAAACCGTATATTGCACACCGGTTTAACATTCGGCAATGATTTTTCTTGAAGTATTTGTTTTCTGTGCACTGGTAGAATGGCAGTTTATTTCATTGATAATTAACCATCATGTCCGGTAATACATTTGGCACACTCTTTACTGTCACCACTTTTGGCGAATCTCACGGTCCCGCAATCGGTTGCGTAATCGATGGTTGTCCGCCCGGAATGGTGTTGTCAGAAGCCGACATTCAGTTCGATCTGGATCGTCGCAAACCGGGCACCTCGCGGCATGTGACACAACGCCAGGAATCGGACACGGTGGAAATCCTGTCCGGCGTATTTGAAGGCAAAACGACGGGTACCCCGATTGCATTGCTGATTCGCAACGAAGACCAGCGCAGCAAGGATTACGGCAACATTACCGAGACTTTCCGTCCTGGTCATGCCGATTACACGTATTGGCATAAATACGGCATCCGCGATCCGCGCGGCGGCGGGCGTTCGTCGGCGCGTTTGACCGCACCGGTCGTCGGCGCTGCAGCAATTGCGAAAAAATGGCTGCTGGAACAATACGGCACCACCTTCAAGGGTTGCATGAGCCAGCTCGGCGAAATCGCGATCCCGTTTGAAAGCTGGGAACATGTGCCGAACAATCCTTTTTTCTCGGCCAATGCAAGCATCCTGCCGCAGCTGGAAGCGTATATGGACGATTTGCGCAAGAACGGCGATTCCTGCGGTGCGCGTATCGATGTGGTGGCGGAAAATGTGCCAATAGGATTGGGCGAACCGATCTACGACAAACTGGATGCGGAAATCGCTTACGCGCTGATGGGCATCAATGCCGTTAAAGGTGTCGAGATAGGCGCCGGCTTCAAATCCGTTGCACAAAAAGGCACCGAGCACGGCGATGAGCTGACCCCCGACGGTTTTGCCAGCAACAATGCAGGCGGTGTACTGGGCGGTATTTCGACCGGTCAAAACATCACGGCATCAATGGCGATCAAGCCGACTTCCAGCATACGCACCGCACGTCATTCAATCGACAAGGCCGGCAATCCGATCATGGTCGAAACTCTCGGGCGGCACGATCCCTGCGTCGGCATTCGCGCCACGCCGATTGCCGAAGCCATGCTGGCGCTGGTGTTGATGGATCACGCATTGCGTCATCGCGCGCAGTGCGGCGATGTCAAGGTGAGTCCGCCACCGATTCCAGCCAGTTTGCGCTGATTCGTTTTTACTGCGCATGTGTGCAGGATGCATCTTGTTTGGCGAGGAATGAAAATGAGACTGACCAAGCGATTTTTTGCGTTTTCATCGGTGGCAACTGTTTCGCTCGTGCTGATGCTATCAGCCTGTGAAACCGTGCAGACCACACAAAGCGGATTGGTCGGTGTCGACAGGCAGCAGAGAATGGCCGTGTCGGCACAGGAACTGGATCAGGCTGCGGGCAAGCAATACGCAACGCTGATTGCGGAACAAAAGCAGAAAAACGCCTTGAATCGCAATGCGGCGCAGGTGGCACGGGTACGCGGCATTGCCAATAAATTGATTGCGCAGACGTCGGTTTTTCGTCCCGATGCGCAACGCTGGCAGTGGGAAGTCAATGTATTGACGTCGCCGGAAGTGAACGCCTGGTGCATGCCGGGAGGCAAGATTGCTGTCTATACAGGCTTGATTGAAAAACTCCAGGTCACCGATGACGAATTGGCTGCCGTCATTGGCCATGAAATTTCACATGCATTGCGCGAACATGCGCGCGAACGCGCATCTGAGCAAATGGTGGCGGGTAGCGTGATTTCGATCGGTTCGGCGCTGCTGGGTGTGGGCAATCTGGGGCAGAAAGGCGCCGAATATGCGTACATGGGGCTGGTTGGACTTCCCAATTCGCGCAGCCACGAAACGGAAGCGGACCGCATCGGTGTCGAGCTGGCTGCGCGTGCCGGTTACGATCCGCGCGCCGCGATCACCTTATGGCAAAAAATGGGGCAGGTCGGTGGCAGCGCTCCTCCCACCTTTCTTTCTACCCACCCATCGAGCGCGGATCGTAGCAGCGATCTCACAATCTACGCACAGCGCGTGATGCCGCTTTATCTGCAGGCAAAAAACAGATAGCAGGAACAGGGCATTGCATTAAAGATAAATACCCTCATTTTTATGATGAGGCGGTTCCCTGTATGCCTGTGCCGCCGTTTCCTGCAATGGAAACGCGCAAATATGGCATAATCAAAGACTGTTTATATCAGTCGTTACTGACTTACTTTTGCACACGAATATGGCTCAAACGCTCTACGATAAACTCTGGCAATCGCACGTTGTCGAAACCGGCGACGATGGCACAACCGTGCTTTACATCGATCGTCATCTGTTGCATGAAGTTACCAGTCCGCAGGCTTTTGAAGGCTTGAAGCTGGCTGGCCGTCGTCCATGGCGCGTTTCCGCCAATCTGATGGTGGCGGATCACAATGTGCCGACGACAGACCGCTCGGAAGGGATTGCTGATCCGACCTCGCGTCTCCAGGTGGAAACGCTGGATGGCAATGCACACGAATATGGCTTGACCTACTTCAGCATGCGCGACAAGCGTCAGGGCATCGTGCATGTGATCGGGCCGGAGCAGGGCGCGACCTTGCCTGGTATGACGGTCGTGTGCGGTGATTCGCATACGTCTACGCACGGCGCATTCGGCGCGTTGGCGCACGGCATCGGTACGTCCGAAGTCGAGCATGTGCTGGCGACGCAAACCTTGCTGGCGCAAAAATCCAAGGCGATGCTGGTGCAGGTTGACGGCGCTTTGCCGGCTGGCGTAACTGCAAAAGACATCGTGCTCGCGATCATCGGAAAAATCGGCACTGCTGGCGGTACCGGTTACGCGATTGAATTTGCCGGTTCGACGATACGTTCGCTGTCGATGGAAGGTCGCATGACCATCTGCAATATGGCGATCGAAGCGGGCGCACGTGCCGGCATGGTCGGCGTCGATGAAACCACGATTAACTACGTCAAGGGTCGGCCATTTTCACCGGTTGGCCCGCATTGGGATCGCGCCGTCGAGTACTGGCGCACCTTGCATTCCGATGCCGGCGCCAGGTTCGATATGGTGGTGACACTGAACGCAGCCGAGATCAAACCGCAAGTCAGCTGGGGCACATCGCCAGAGATGGTCGTGTCGGTAGATGGCCGCGTACCTGATCCGGACAAGGAAAAAGATGCAACCAAGCGCGATGGCATGGAAAAAGCGCTGGTCTACATGGGCCTGAAGCCAAATACGCCGATTACCGATATCCGTATCGATAAAGTGTTTATCGGCTCCTGCACCAACTCACGCATAGAAGATTTGCGTGCCGCGGCTGCTGTGGTGCGTGGCAAGCATCGTGCCTCGAACGTGAAGCTGGCGATGGTGGTGCCGGGTTCCGGTCTGGTCAAAGAGCAGGCCGAGCGCGAAGGCCTGGACAAGATTTTCAAGGATGCCGGTTTTGAATGGCGTGAGCCGGGTTGTTCGATGTGCCTGGCGATGAACGCCGATCGCCTGGAACCGGGTGAGCGTTGTGCCTCGACTTCAAATCGTAATTTTGAAGGGCGTCAGGGTGCAGGTGGTCGCACTCATCTGGTGAGTCCGGCAATGGCAGCGGCTGCCGGTATCGAAGGTCATTTCGTTGATGTGCGTGCGCTGTAATTCATCGCTGTAAATAAAATTCACGGAGAGAAAAAATGAAAAAAATCGCTGCTTTGTTGATCGCTTCCGCATGGTTGCTGGCTGGCTGTAATACCGTTCATGGCTTCGGCAAGGATGTCGAGCATGTGGGCGACAAAATCCAGGGTAAATAAGAAACTGGTTTGCAGCGATGCACAGAGTGATTCCTGTGCATTGCTGCATTCAATAGGCTGAAGGCAGTAGAAGTTCGTTATTCCGCATCGATAAAAAATACTGGCGACACCGTCGTCGATACGCATCAACAGTTGGGCACTATGGAAAAATTTAATATTCTTGATGGTTTGGTTGCACCGCTGGATCGTGCAAATGTTGACACCGACGCCATCATTCCAAAGCAATTTCTGAAATCCATCAAACGCACCGGTTTCGGTCCGAATCTGTTCGATGAATGGCGCTATCTGGATCAGGGCGAACCGGGCAAGGATAATTCGAATCGTCCTTTGAATCCTGATTTCGTACTGAATCAACCGCGCTATCAAGGTGCGCAGATTTTGTTGGCGCGCAAGAATTTCGGTTGCGGTTCGTCACGCGAGCACGCGCCTTGGGCGCTGAGCCAGTATGGCTTTCGTGCGATAGTCGCGCCCAGCTTTGCGGATATCTTCTTCAACAACTGCTACAAAAATGGCTTGTTGCCGGTGACGTTGACCGAAGCGCAAATCGATCATTTGTTCAATGAGGTCAAGGCTTTCCCTGGCTTCCATCTGGTGATTGATCTGGAAAAACAAATCATAGCCACCAGCAACGGCAGCGTTGCCTATCCATTCGACATCGATGCTTTCCGCAAATACTGTTTGCTGAATGGTTTTGATGACATCGGTCTGACTTTGCAAAAGGCCGACAAGATACGCGAGTATGAAGAGCGCCATCTTGCTGCCCAACCTTGGCTGTCGAACACTATTTAACGCGCGCATCCATATGGCGTGATAGCGCCGCGCTTTCCCTCTTTTTTAAATCTTACTGAAGTTATCAAATGAAAATTGCAATTCTGCCGGGTGACGGCATTGGTCCGGAAATCATGAATCAGGCAGTCAAGGTAATGAACGCCTTGGGTGAAAAGTTTGAAACCGAAACAGTGCCGGTCGGCGGCGCCGCATACGCAGAACAAGGTCATCCATTACCGGA
>NZ_JBEBPO010000135.1:0-4807 GCF_040395855.1 Herminiimonas fonticola
CCGGGCTCAAGAGACTCAGCTTGAGGACTGAGCCTGATACACAAGGTTTGCTTCATTGCGGCCCTGGCATACGGCAACCATGAAGCCGGATGGAGAGTGCGTTAATACACCTCGCTGATATCGCAGTTGCCTTCTGCACCTATCAACTGCCGCAGCTGGCTGCCGACCGAACCCAGGCCGAGATTTTCAAAAACGTTTTTATGCTTGGGCACCACGATCTGATCGCAATGATGTTCACGGGCAAACTGCACAATGCTTTCCGCCTTGTGGCCAACCACGATGCGCTCCTGATGCGGCACACCGGCAGCGTCCAGCCGATCTATCATCGGTTGCAATATCTGCATGCCGTTTTCCTGATGAAACTCTTCAACCTGCTTGCGGCTCACAAAACGCGTGATGAATTTTGAAATCGGTGTTTGCACATTCAACAAGAACAGCGTGCCTGGCTGCGTACGATGGCGTTCTATTACGTGTTTGAGCGCGCATTCGATATCGTTGCTGTCATTGATTGCTACCAGAAGGTTGGTCATGATTTATCTCCTTGATGTAACGCTATCTGAAGTGGTCTATCGGTCATCTGCACTGCATCAACCTTCGGTAGGCACAGCAATCGTTTGCCTCGAGCTCAGCAATTTTCCGGTGCCGACTACAATCAGTATTCCCAGAATAGGCAAGGCAATTTCCAGGTAATGCGCGTTGGCGATCAAACCCTTGAGTGCAGGATCTTCCACCGCCATTTCGCCGGCCACGTAACCGAGCAAACCGGCACCCAGCGTAACGATGATGGGAAAACGTTCCATCAAACGCATCAGCATTGCGCTGCCGAACAGGATCAGAGGAATGGTAATCACCATGCCGACAAACAGCAGGCCCATATGGCCATTGGCCGCACCTGCCATGCCGAGCACATTGTCGAGACTCATCACGATGTCGGCAATGATGATGGTTTTTACTGCGCCCCAGAAGTTGTCGCTGGCGCTGACATCTTCGTTCTCTTCTTCAGGTAGCAACAGCTTGATACCGATCCAGAGCAACAGGATGGCGCCGGCCACTTCCACGTATGGAATGGTCATCAGGTATGAAGCAAAGGCTGTGAGCGCGGTCATCAGAATGACGATGGCAACGGTGCCGATCAGGAAGGCGTTTCTTTGTTCCTTCGGCGGCAATGAGCGGCATGCCAGTGCAATGATGACGGCATTGTCGCCGCTCAGAAGAATGTTGATGATGACGATCTGGAACAGCGCCACCCACATGGTTGAATCGCTTAATATCGCAAGCATTTCTGTCTCCTTCTATGGTTATTGTGAAAGCCATTCCATAGTAAAGACCGGCGCTTACGCTGTACTTTCGCGAAAATTACATTCCGCTTTCACCAACATTACAAAATACTTACAGCAGATTGTCAGCCCGGCGCATGCGACACCGGGAAAGAAACGGTAAACGTATTGCCCACGCCATCCACATCGTCTTCCAGCGTGATGGTCGCATTGTGCAGGGTAGCGATCTCGTGCACGATGGCAAGCCCAAGCCCGCTGCCTTCTTCATGCGATCCCAGCAAACGATGGAAACGCTCGAAGATGCGCGTACGCTCTTCCACCGGAATGCGCGCACCGTCATCGCTGACGATCAGATGTGCATTCTCGTCCTGCCGGACATGCACAGTGACGCGACCGCCGGGCGGTGTATAACGAATCGCGTTGTCGACCAGATTGTTGATCATCTCGGTGACGCGAGCCGCTTCGCCATTCAACAGCACCGGCTGCCCTGCCGTATCGAATCCCAGATCGATCTGCTTCTTGTAAGCCAGCGGCACCCATTCCTGCGCGGCACGCAGCGCCAGCTGGTTGAGATCGAAGGGTGCAAAATTGACTGCTACATTATTCGGTTCATTCCGAGCAAGAGAAAGCAGCTGCGACACCAGTCGCGACAAACGTTCTGCACTCGTATACAAATGACCCAGGGCGCGCTTGACCTGCGTCAGATCGTTCTCGCGCAAGGCCAGCTCGATGTGCGCCTTCAGGCCTGCAACCGGCGTACGCAATTGATGTGCGGTATCGGCAATGAAGCGCCCCTGAAAACCCAGCACGGCATCGACGCGCGTCATCAGATCGTTCACTGCACCGACCAGCGGCTCCACTTCTCCCGGCACCTTGTCCGCGGCAATCGGACTGAGATCCAGATGCGAGCGCATGCCGACTTCCTGCTGCAATTTGCGCAGCGGTGCCAGTCCATGCGCCACACCGCGCCAGATCAGAATGCCGGCAATCAGGATCAGCAATACCTGCGGCAGAATCAGCTGAATCAACAGGGCGCGTTCGTGACGATCGCGCTTGACCTGTGTTTCAGCCACCTGAATCATCACAGGCTCGGTAGCCGGATGCAGCAAGGGCTGACCGCGAAACAGCGCGACGCGCACCGATTGCTCCTGCAGTACACCATCGTAATACGCGGTGTCCTTGCCGCTCTTGATGACCGTCTGTACCGGCAATGTCGGATCGCCGGCAATCAGATTGCCGTCCATCGTGCGTATCGCGTAATACACCTGATCTTCCTTGTCGAGCAACAGCGTGCGCTCGGCATCCGGCTCCAGATCAAACCCCATCTCGCCCTTGCTGTGCGTGACATGCAGCAGCAACTCGCGTGCAATTTCATTCAATTCGACGTCGTACACATCGTTGGCGACATGGCGCACGACAAAGTAACTGCCGACAATATCGATCAGCAGGATCAGAGAAAGGGGAACCAGTACAAGACGCAGCAGCCTGCTGCGCAAAGTCGGATTGCGGTCAGATTTCCGAGCGTTCTTTTTCACCGGATTTTTCAAGCAGATAACCCATGCCGCGCACGGTACGGATAATGATGTTGTATGGTTCGAGTTTTTTCCGCATGCGATGTACGTATACTTCGATTGCATTGCTGCCGCCATCGTCGCCCCAGCCGAACAGCCGGTCCACCATCTGTTCCTTGGTCACGACCTGGCCCTGGCGCGACAGCAACACTTCAAACACCGCCAGTTCGCGCACCGACAATTCCACCGGTACGTCGTTATGGAATAAGCGATGTGCTTCCAGATCGAAGCGCAATCCGCCATGCGTCAGGCTCTTGCCGGCATCGAACTGCCCGCGTCGTATCAGCGCACGAACGCGCGCCTCGAACTCCGGCAAATCGAACGGCTTGGTCATGTAATCGTCGGCACCCAGATCGAGCCCTGCCACACGATCGTCGAGCGTATCGCGCGCAGTCAGTATCAATACCGGCACACGTGACTTGCGCTCGCGCAAACGTCGCAATACGGCAAGGCCATCCATCTTCGGCAATGCAATATCCAGTAACACCAGTGCATAAGCATCATTGCTCAACGCACGATTTGCATCTTCGCCGTTATCGGCATAATCAACGGCATAGCCGGCCTGCGTCAAGGCACGCGTCAAGGCAGCAGCGAGTACGGCATCATCTTCAACAATCAAAATACGCATGGAAACAGTCGCCCCTTCTTCACCCCTTCTTTTATTACGCAAGCATGCCATCGTTTGCCATTAATTTCCTTACAAACATTACAAAGCACTTTTCAGGCAAACCGGCCTAGATGAAACAAAGTGTAACAACCACATTTACCGTCAACCACGGTTCACAACTGGCGTTAAGGAAAGTACGGATGAAGATCAATCCGCACTTTATACATTTGAGAGAGAGCACAACAATGAACAAATTAATCGCTACCCTGGTTGCCGGTCTGTTTGCCTCCGTCGCCTTTGCACAAGCACCTGCCCCAGCCAGCACACCTGCTACCGTAAAAGCGGAAGTCAAGGCAGAGAAGCCCGTCACAAAAGCTGAAAAATCGGAAACCAAAGTTGATGCCAAAGCAGATGCTGCAGCAGCCAAGACCGACGCAAAAGCACATGCAAAAGCTGACCATAAAAAAACCAAGACCCACGCCAATACCACTGAAAAGAAAACCGAAGCACACGTTGATGTAAAAGCATCGACGGCAAAATAATCTGCCTTTAACGGCAGGCCAACCCTGCCATTATCAGCACGCCGTTCACCGGCTGCCATAACGCCCGTACCGCCTTGATGGTATACGGGCGTTTTTTATGTGCCGTACTGGATCAGTGCATGCTAAAGTTGCCATCAAGCACCGGGCAAACATCTTGCTCACGGTTTCCGATCACAGCGTAAAAGCACCACAATGACCGATACTGCAAGCATAGACCACGCCGTCTACAAAACCCTGCTCGAATCCACCAAGGCAATTCCCTGGAAAATCGACTGGAAGAGCATGACCTTCGCTTACATCGGCCCGCAGATAGAAACGCTGCTCGGTTGGCCGTCATCGAGCTGGGCAAGCGCGCAGGATTGGGCGGAAAGAATGCATCCGGAAGACCGCGAATGGGTCGTTAATTTCTGCGTATCCCAATCCAAGGCCGGCACCGATCATGAAGCAGATTATCGCGCGCTCACCAAGGACGGCAGCTATGTATGGATACGCGATGTGGTGCAC
Organism: Herminiimonas fonticola; assembly: GCF_040395855.1. GTDB lineage: Bacteria > Pseudomonadota > Gammaproteobacteria > Burkholderiales > Burkholderiaceae_D > Oxalicibacterium > Oxalicibacterium fonticola_A. The sequence continues at coordinate 4,502 of NZ_JBEBPO010000135.1, forward strand.
GTCATGCGCAATGCCGATGGTGAAGTCGAAGCGCTGATCGGTTTCATGTTCGATATCAGCGAACGCAAGAAAACCGAAGCCAAGCTCATCGATCTGCAAAAGGAACTGGAAACGCTTTCCTTCAAGGATGGCTTGACCGGCGTCGCCAACCGGCGCATGTTCGATTCCATCATGACCTCCGAATGGGCCAATGCCAAACTCAATCATCAGCCGCTTTCCGTCATCATGCTGGATATCGATTACTTCAAACAATACAATGACCACTATGGCCATATTCAGGGCGACGATTGCCTGAAACGTGTAGCG
>NZ_JBEBPO010000136.1:0-4597 GCF_040395855.1 Herminiimonas fonticola
TTATTCATCAAGCCGGCACGATATGATCCTCGCCCGGCGCACCGAACAATTGCTCTTTCAATATCCGCAATTGATCGCGCACTTGCGCTGCTTTTTCGAATTCCAGATTTTTGGCGTGGCCCAGCATTTGTTTTTCCAAACGCTTGATTTCCTTGCTGACCTGCTTCTCGCTCATCGCTTCATACTTCGCATGTTCCTGCGCCGCATTGAACTCTTCGCGCGCGTCCTGCTGGCTGTAGACGCCATCGATCAATTCGCGGATATGTTTCTTGATACCGACCGGCGTAATGTTATTTGCCGTGTTGAATGCGATCTGCTTGGCACGACGGCGTTCGGTCTCATCAATGGCCCTCCGCATCGAGTCGGTGATCTTGTCGCCATACAGAATTGCCATACCGGTCAGATTACGCGCCGCGCGACCGATGGTTTGAATCAGGCTGCGCTCGGAACGCAGGAAGCCTTCCTTGTCCGCATCCAGAATCGCCACCAATGAAACTTCCGGCAGATCCAACCCCTCGCGCAGCAGGTTAATTCCGACCAGCACATCGAAAGTGCCAAGGCGCAGATCACGAATGATTTCCACCCGCTCGACAGTATCGATATCGCTATGCAGGTAACGCACCTTGATGCCGTTATCACTGAGAAATTCTGTCAACTGTTCGGCCATGCGCTTGGTCAGCGTGGTCACCAGCACACGTTCATTCTTCTTCACGCGGTCGGTGATTTCCGACATCAGATCATCGACCTGGCTGGATGCCGGACGCACGCTGATCAATGGATCGACCAAACCGGTTGGACGCACCACCTGTTCGACCACCTGATCGGCATGCGTGTTTTCGTAATCGGCCGGCGTCGCCGAGACGAACACCATTTGCCGCATCTTGCCCTCGAACTCGTCAAAACGTAGCGGCCGATTATCCAGCGCCGACGGCAGGCGGAATCCGTAATCAACCAGATTGGTTTTGCGTGCCCTGTCGCCGTTGTACATACCGTTGAGTTGCCCCATCAGCACATGCGATTCATCCATGAACATCAAGGCATCCTGCGGCAGGTAATCAACCAGCGTCGGCGGCGGATCGCCTGCCTTGGCACCACTCAGATGGCGCGAATAGTTTTCAATGCCTTTGGTAAAACCGATTTCCTGCATCATTTCCAGATCGAAGCGCGTACGCTGCTCCAGGCGCTGCTCTTCAATCAGCTTGTTTTCCTTGCGGAAAAATTCCAGGCGATCGCGCAATTCGTCCTTGATGGTTTCGATCGCGCGCAACACCGTGGCGCGCGGCGTCACGTAATGCGAGCCGGGATAAACCGTAAAACGTGGAATCTTTTGTTTGACGCGGCCAGTCAGCGGATCAAACAGCTGCAGGCTTTCAATTTCGTCATCAAACATTTCCAGACGGATTGCCAGTTCGGCATGTTCCGCCGGGAAAATATCGATGGTATCGCCACGTACACGGAAAGTACCGCGGCCGAAATCGACTTCATTGCGCGTGTATTGCATCGCGATCAAACGTGCAATCACATCGCGCTGGCTGACCTTGTCCTTGGCGCGCAAGGTCAGAATCATCTGATGGTATTCGCTCGGGTTACCAATACCGTAAATGGCCGATACCGTTGCAATGATCACCACATCGCGCCGTTCCATCAGCGATTTGGTGCAGGACAAACGCATCTGTTCGATATGTTCGTTGATCGAGGAATCTTTCTCAATGAACAAGTCGCGCTGCGGAACGTAGGCTTCCGGCTGGTAATAATCGTAGTAACTGACGAAATATTCCACCGCATTTTGCGGGAAAAACTCGCGGAATTCGCTGTAAAGCTGGGCTGCCAGTGTCTTGTTCGGTGCAAAAACAATGGCCGGCCGGCCCATACGGGCGATCACGTTGGCAACCGTATAAGTCTTGCCCGAGCCGGTTACACCCAGCAAGGTCTGATAAAACAAGCCATCATCGATGCCCTCCACCAGTTTCGCAATCGCAGTCGGCTGATCGCCGGCCGGAGGAAACGGCTGGTAAAGACGAAACGGGGAATTCGGGAAGGTGACGATTTTCGATTCATCAAGGGAATCAGCAACTTGGGATAAATCAGTCATTTATTTCAATCCGACCTTTGGTAAAATAGTGAGTCGCATTTTCCGCAAGGCTTATGGTCTTGCGCTCTATACAACCCCACTGCAAAACGACCGTTTGCAGCTAACTTTTGATGTTATCACGATGAACGCACCTATTCCTGCTTCGCTCCTCAACGCCATTGAAATGGCGCCCCGTGACCCGATTCTTGGCATTACCGAGGCGTTTAACGCCGACAAGAATCCAAATAAGATCAATCTTGGCGTCGGCGTTTACAACGACGACAACGGCAAATTGCCACTGCTCGAATGCGTACGCAAAGCCGAAGCGCAATTGATGGAAAAGCTGTCGCCACGCGGCTACCTGCCTATCGACGGCCTGGCTGCATACGATAAGGCAGTGCAGGAACTCGTATTTGGTGCCGATAGCTCGGTAGTCAAGGACAAACGTGCAGTGACCGCGCAGGCAATCGGCGGCACCGGCGCATTGAAACTCGGCGCAGACTTCCTCAAGCGTTTCGCACCAAACGCACAAGTCTATATCAGCGATCCAAGCTGGGAAAACCACCGTGCGCTGTTTGAATCGGCCGGCTTCACCGTCAACAACTATCCGTACTACGACGCAGCAACCCGCGGCGTAAATTTTGCCGGCATGCTGGACACGCTCAAATCGATTCCTAGCGGCTCGATCGTTCTGCTGCACGCTTGCTGCCACAACCCAACCGGCGCAGATCTGAGCGACGCACAATGGCTGGAAGTGCTGAACGTTGTAACGACACGCGGCTTGATTCCATTCCTCGACATGGCTTATCAGGGCTTTGGCGACGGCATCGAATCCGACGGCAAAGTGGTACGTCAGTTCGCCGAAGCAGGCGGCCCTGTTTTCGTTTCCAATTCTTTCTCCAAATCGTTCTCGCTGTACGGCGAACGCGTTGGCGCATTGAGCATCGTTTCCAGCAACGCAGAAGAAGCAGCACGCGTCCTGTCGCAATTGAAGCGCGTCATCCGCACCAACTACTCCAACCCACCAATTCACGGCGGTCAAGTCGTCGCAACCGCTCTGGCAACACCTGAGTTGCGCGCATTGTGGGAAGAAGAACTGGCAGCGATGCGCGTACGCATCCGCGAAATGCGTCAAGCATTTGTGCAGAAGCTGAAAGAACAGGCACCTGGCCACAACTTCGATTTCGTTATCGAACAGCGCGGCATGTTCTCGTACTCCGGCCTGACCAAACCACAAGTGGATCGTCTGCGCGATGAGTTCTCGATTTATGCTGTCGACACTGGCCGCATCTGCGTTGCAGCGCTGAACACAAAAAACATCGATTACGTCATTGCGGCAATCGCGAAAGTTCTTTAATATTCGCCTGCGGTAAATTTCTGCGATCACGGTCAAACGGAACAAAGAAATTTATCGCACAAGCTTTGACAAGCGAGTAAGAAACATCTTATAATCTCGCTTCTGTTCCCTGATAGCTCAGTTGGTAGAGCGACGGACTGTTAATCCGCAGGTCCCTGGTTCGAGTCCAGGTCGGGGAGCCACAGAATATAAAAGCCTCACGTGAAAACGTGGGGCTTTTTCTATTTCCGAACGTGACTAAAACGTGACAGTAGCAACACGTTATCGCCGCCCCTACTTTCTTCTATCCTCGACGCTGCAGCGTGTAGATGTTCCGTTGCATATTTCGCGTATCGATCCACCATAATGCGCGACTTCCAGCCGCCTAAATCTTTCAGCTCATCGACTGACGTTCCCGCCTGCCTATGCCATGACGCCCAAGTATGTCGGAGATCATGGAATCTGAAATCTGTCAGCCCTGCTTTCTTTAACGCGTTATGCCAAGCGGTATTCGTTACATCCCATCCAATAGGCATCCCACGATAAGTAAAACATGACTGCGGATGCTGGCCGACTTGCTCTTGCAAGACCACAACGGCATCGTGATTCAATGGGACACCTCGCGGCGTGCCATTTTTGGTTTGATTCAGCCAAGCGGTATGCCTAGCCAGATCAACCCGGTTCCACTCCAATCCAGTGATCTCTCTTGCACGCAAACCGGTTGCCAACGCAAAGCGAACGAGTGCAGCTAAATGTGGCGGACAAACTTGAATCAGCCCATCGGCTTCTTCACGCGTCAACCAGCGGTCACGTTCGACCTCACCAGACAACATGCGGATTTTAGGGAATGAGTCTATCCATTGCCATTCGTCCCTTGCCATGTGCAGCAAGTTACGCACGAGCGCTAGATAACGATTCACCGTTGCGGGCTTATTACCCCGCTTCAGCTCACCTTGTGCAATCGACCACACCACATCTCCGGTAATCTGGTTCAGAGTGAGGCGACCGACATAAGGATCGAGCTGACGACAAATCCTTTGTACATCCCGAAAGCTCCGCAGACTTGCTTTCAGTTCGAGATACCGGACAACGGCTTCTTGCCAAGATCGCTCGGGCTTAATTCCGAAATGGGCTGCGCGGTAGGCGTCAAGCGTGAGCTTGGCGAGGTAGGCTTCAGCTTCTTCCCGGCT
>NZ_JBEBPO010000137.1:0-4411 GCF_040395855.1 Herminiimonas fonticola
GCAGATTGATTTGCCGCTCGCTAATCAATCTGCTTAAAATGAAGCACCTGGTCGCATGACCATTATTATTTTTTCAGGACGGCAGCATGACTTTGATTGATAGCAAACGTCCTTCCAAGCTTTATTATTTTTCCGAACGTGGCAGCCTTGAGCGTTCGTTGTCGCTGGGCGAATTCCGCTTGAGTCCGCCCATTGCCGATTTGCCCGCGCCAGCCGGCGGCTTCCTGGTTTTGAGTCTGATGCAAAGCTGGGACGGCACCTTGTTCGACGCCTTGCCGCATGTCGATTCGTATCTGGTTGTGCATGATGCGGAAGAATTCGGCGAACGGCTGCATAAGGCGGTGCAAAAAACCTTGCCTGACTGGGTAGGCATCGATGCCGCGATGTCATACGGCGCTCCCAGCCCTTTGGGCAAGATATTTTCCAAGGCAAAGAATCACGCCAGTGAAAACGAATGGCGTTTCGCCTGGCGGCCCATGCAGGCCGGCGCATCGCTGCATCCTGTGGTGATCAGGATCGGCAGTATCGAGGATATCGCCGAGCTGCACGGCAGGCACGACTAGCAGTTGATCTACGGATGGAATTGCCGCACGCATTGCAAGGATGAATGATGAAAACTCTGGAATTCGATGTGGCAGTGATAGGCGCCGGCAGTGCCGGGATGTCGGCATATCGCGCGGCCAAGGCGCACGGCAAGCGCGTCGTCTTGATCGAGGGCGGGCCTTACGGTACGACCTGCGCACGTGTCGGTTGCATGCCGAGCAAATTATTGATTGCGGCAGCGGAAGCGGCGCATGCAATCGGTGCGGCGCCGGGTTTTGGCGTACACGCCGGCGCCTTGCGCATCGATGGCAAAGCCGTCATGCAACGCGTCCAGTCGGAACGCGATCGTTTCGTCGGTTTTGTCGTGCAGGGTATTGAGCATATCGATGCGGCCGACCGTTTGCGCGGTCACGCGCGCTTTCTTGCTGCCGATTGCCTGCAGGTCGATGAACATACGCAAGTCAGGGCGCAGCGCATTGTGATTGCCACCGGTTCCAGTCCGCAGATACCTTCGGAGCTGCGCGACTTGGGGAAGCAGCTGCTAGTGAGCGACGATGTGTTTGCCTGGGATGATCTGCCCGCATCGGTGGCGGTCATTGGCACCGGTGTGATCGGACTCGAACTTGGTCAGGCGCTGCACAGGCTGGGCGTGCGGGTGACGATTTTCGCGCGCAGAGCCAGAGTCTCGCAATTGAGCGACGCCGCCGTCAATCAAACTGCCATCGACTGTCTGGGTGTCGAGCTGGATCTGCGCCTGAATACGACCATTGTGGCGGCCAGGCTGAGCGATGCGCAGGTTGAATTGCATACGCGCAGTGAAGATGGCAGCGAACGCACCGAGCATTTTCAATACGTGCTGGCAGCGACCGGGCGTACGCCGAATGTGCGCGGACTGGGACTGGAGACGACGGGTTTGCAACTGAACGAGCGTGGTTTGCCGGTGTTCGATCCATTCACGATGCAGTGCGGCGATAGCGCCATCTTTATCGCCGGCGATGTGGATAACGACCGCCCGCTCTTGCATGAAGCAACCGACGAAGGCCGGATTGCCGGTGACAATGCCGGACGTTTTCCCGATGTGGCAGCCGGTTTGCGGCGCGTTCCGCTGGCAATTACCTTTACCGATCCGCAGATCGCGATGGTCGGACACACGCCGGATACTCTGAAAAAAGGCTGTTTCCAGTCCGGCGAGGTTTCATTTGAAGATCAGGGCCGCAGTCGGGTGATGCGACAGAATCGTGGTTTGCTGCGCGTGTATGGCGAACCGGTTTCGCAGCGGTTTCTTGGCGCTGAAATGATAGGGCCGCGTGCCGAGCACCTGGCGCATTTGCTGGCGTGGGCATGCCAGAGCGGAATGACGGTCGATCAGATGCTTGCGATGCCGTTTTATCACCCTGTCGTTGAAGAAGGCTTGCGCACAGCCTTGCGGAATCTGAAAGAAAATCTGCTGCAGCATGCCAGCGCGATCGAGCATTGCGCCGACTGCACGCCGGGCGTCTGAGCAGAATAAATTTCGTCGACAGCGATTTATTGACGTTTAATGTGAGCCAGCGCCTGTTCGCAACAGCCGGAAATATGATAAAAGTTGAGCATGCGTTCGCCATAACCGCCTGGGCCTGCGATTTGCCTGCAACTAATAAAACGAATCGGTGTCACATTATTGGCTGGCGGCAAGGCATACTTCAGTTAACGCGTACACCGTATCAGTAGCATCAGTATTCAGCCGCAGTACCGTATTGCAGATTTTTATCGAAGACGGACACTGTTTTTTGACGACATAAGGGGCCCCATCATGAAAGCATCTACCTTGAAAACTACTCGCAGCGATATGAAAACATTGGTCAAAGATGCACAGGAATTATTCCGTGAAGCGACCAGCGCTACCGGCGAACGCGCTGAGGAATTGCGTCACCGTGGCCTGCAATTGCTGGATACTGCAATGGTAAAGGCGCAGGAAGTGCAAACTGCAGCGCTTGAAACCGGCAAGGAAATTGCAGAAAAAACAGACGACTACGTACATGAAAATCCTTGGCGTGCAGTCGCGATTTCAGCGGGTGTCGGCGTATTGCTGGGACTTCTGATTTCACGCAAATAATCGGGGCGGATTCTACATGGAACAGCCAAGCGCGCGGCCGCAGAACGATCGCCCCGGCCTGATAGGCGGAGTGGTAGAGCTGGCCCGGAACACCTTCGGCCTGTTGATGAGCCGCATCGAACTGGCCGCGCTGGAACTGGCGGAGGTGCGTGCCAATGCATTAAAACTGGCGCTGCTGTTTGCGTTGGGCGTGGTCTTTGCCTTTTTTGCCATCGGCTACTGGACGGTGCTGATTGCCTATCTTAGCTGGCCGGTATTGGGCTGGAAGATCCTGCTCATCCTTGCTCTTGTGTTTACGGTGATCACAGTCGGTATTTTCTTTTATCTCAAGTCCCTGATTGAGCAAGGAAAATTGTCGATGCCGGCCACCATGGAAGAATTGCGCAATGATCATGACGCTTTGTTGTAATTCAAGAGGTCAGGCATGACACCAGACAGGAAACCGCAGGAAGAAGAAACGTCGGCGCAGCGCAAGGAGAGATTGCGTTTGCAGTGTCGCGCATACCGGGCCGGTATTGGCCGGGCGCGCAACACGGTGCGTGCGCATCTCGGTGCGGATGAAATAGCCAAGACCGCGATCGGTCTGGTCAGCGCACGTGCACAATCCGCACTGGCCAATTTTTCCGATTTGCTGGATTTCAGGAATATGTCGGGCGCCAAGCTGCAGCGCCTGCTGCCGCTGGTTGTCAGTGGCGTGTCTCTACTGGCTCGTCGCTCCTTGTGGCGGCCGATACTGAAAGGTGCGGCGGTAGCCGGAACGGCTGCTGCTACCGTCTATTTCTTTTCACGCAAGAAGACGAAAAAATCGGATGGCGAGCATGTCGCCTTGCACGAACACCTGTAATGCATGTATTTCCCGTTTATTGAATATCTGCTGCAGGTATGGTGACAGATAATATAAGCGGGCAATAAAAAAGCCGACTTCAAGTCGGCTTTTTAGTTACTGCATCAGGATCTTATTTTGCAGCTGCTGGTGCAGCGGCAGGAGCAGGTACTTTCGGTTCGGCGAACTTGGCGCCAGCGCTGTTGGCCAGCAGGACGACGACGCGTTCAACCTCGACATCGTCCAGATCCGGATTGCCGCCCTTGGCCGGCATCGCACGAATACCTTGAATCGCGTGCTTGGCCAGGGTTTCGTAACCTTGTGCAATGCGCGGGCCCCATGCGCCGGCATCGCCGAATTTCGGTGCACCTGCTGCGCCGGTAGCGTGGCAGGCGGCGCAAGCCATTTTGTAGACTTCTTCGCCGGTTTTCAGCACTTTCGGCGCGTTCACGTCTTTCAGGGTGAAGCCTTCGTCAGCAACCGGCTTGACGCGTGCACTCACTGCTTCCGGCGACAAGCCATCCGAACCTGCACCGATGGTTTTGTCATTGGTGACATAAAGCACTAGTAATACGATACAAATGATGGGGACCAGAAAGCCGGCCAAAATGGCCATGATGAGTTGCTTAGGCGTCTTGATCGCGGATTCTTCGTGGTGTGCGTCGCTCATTATTCCCTCAATACATTTTTTTGAAATCGTTAGCCAGCGCATGCGGGCGTGTGTGCTGCGCAATGCATGTTTGCAGCTCATGCCTCGCCAAACCCTTGATTATAGACGCAAAGTAAACGATATGGAACGAGAAAACGTCGCTTTACGTGGACGAAAAGACAGAAAAACGGTATCCTGCAAACCTCTTCAGGGGTTCTCCCTTATGCGGCTGTAGCTCAGTGGATAGAGTATTGGCCTCCGAAGCCAAGGGTCGCTGGTTCGATTCCAGCCAGCCGCACCA
>NZ_JBEBPO010000138.1:0-4347 GCF_040395855.1 Herminiimonas fonticola
CCGGGAAACAGCACCTTGCTGAAAGTGCCGCTGTAGATAACGCGATCATTGCGATCCAGACTTTTCAGCGCTGGCAGCGGTCGTCCCTGGTAGCGGAATTCACTGTCGTAATCGTCTTCAATAATCCAGCTGCCGGCGCTACTCGCCCATTCCAGCAATGCCATCCGCCGTTCCAGCGACATCGTCACACCGAGCGGACTCTGGTGTGACGGCGTCACCATCGCGAACTTTGCATACGGACTGAGGCGCTTGCCTTCCTCGACGATCAAACCATGTTCATCCACCGGCACCGGTACCACCTTGACTGCGGCATTCTGCAAAAACGGACGCGCGAGAATATAGCCGGGATCTTCAAACCAGAATGCATCGCCGACAGTGGAAAGACTGCTTAATGTCAGTTCCAGCGTCGTGCGCAAGCCGGTTGTGATGAACACCTGCTCCGGCAGGCAGGTCACGCCGCGCGACACACCCAGATAAGTTGCAATCCGTTCACGCAAACGGTCGTCGCCGGCAGGATTCGGATAGCCAAGTCGCGCCGGTTCGCTGCCGCGCAGGCGATGCGCAACGATCCGGTTCCATACCTTGCGCGGAAATGCGTCCAGCGCAGGCAAACCCAGTTGCAGCGGCTTCGGCGCCTTGCCGTCGTGATCGAGAATGGCGGACACGGTTTGTCCCGGCATCACCGCTTGCGGCTTCAGAACGGCAGGCTGCGGCAGGGATGGCGAGACAACGGTGCCGGCGGCACCCCTGACCTGCAAATACCCTTCGTCGGTCAGGATGCGATAAGCCATTTCTACCGTGCCACGCGCAAGATTCAGTTCAATCGCCAGCGCCCGTACCGCAGGTACGCGATCGCCCGCATGCAGATGCCCCTGCTCAATTGCCGTCTTGAAACGCTGACAAATCTGCAGGTACATAGGCAATTCCAGCGTACGGTCTATGCTGAGATCGAGCCCGGCGGCAGGATGAAGCGCGGGATTTTTCATGGACTAGTCCTTTTTGCATTTCTTGGCCCTTCTAACATGGCCATGATATTCGCATACTACACATCAAGGAAACGCCAACTTATTTACCCTAACCTTCAACCCGATGTACTTAAACAAGGAGCTTCACATGCAAACTCGCCTCGACTTCTACACCGCCGACCCAGCCATCATGAAGGTACTGATCGGTGTTGAAAACCAGCTCGCCAAGGGCACACTCGACATCCTGCTCAAGGAACTGGTCCGCCTGCGCGCATCGCAAATCAACGGCTGCGCTTTCTGCCTGGACATGCACGTGACCGACGCAGTCAAAGCCGGCGAAACGCAACGTCGCCTGGCGACCGTCTCGGCCTGGCGCGAAACCCCTTTCTTCAGCGACCGTGAACGCGCCGCACTGGAATGGACAGAATCCCTGACGCTGATTTCGCAAAACCACGTACCGGATGCAGTATGGGAAGCAGTTCGCCCGCACTTCACCGATGCAGAGTTGATGGAACTGACTGCGCTGATCACGTCGATCAATAGCTGGAATCGCTTTGCGATCGCATTCCGCAAGATGCCTGCGTAATTATTGCCATCGCGTCGGCACCTTCAGTAACGAAACGAACAAGTCCCTCGCCCACACTCGAGCACATTCATTGGGCAGACATAGAAAGGTTTGACATGAAAATCCTCATCATCGGCGGCAGCGGCTTGATCGGTTCAAAAGTAGTCGCCAACCTTCGCCAGCTCGGCTATGAAGTGTTGGTCGGCTCGCCCAGCACCGGCATCAACACCATGACCGGCGAGGGACTGGCCGATGCAGTCAAAGGCGCACAAGTGGTCATCGATCTGAGCAACTCGCCTTCGTTTGAAGATCAGGCCGTGCTCGATTTCTTTGAAACATCGGGGCGCAATCTATTGGCTGCGGAAGCAGCAGCCGGCGTCAGGCATCACATCGCCTTGTCCGTCGTCGGCACCGAACGCATGCTGGAGAGCGGCTACTTCCGCGCCAAGATGGCGCAAGAAAATCTGATCAAGGCATCCAGGGTGCCCTACACCATCGTGCGCTCCACACAGTTCTTTGAATTCCTCGCCGGCATCGCGCAATACGGCACGGTCGGTAACGAGATTCGCCTGTCGCCAGCGCATGTACAGCCGATTTCATCCGATGACATTGCCGCAATCGTATCGGACACCGCACTGGCGCAACCGATCAACGACACCTTCGATGCCGCCGGCCCGGAAAAAGTCGGCCTGGCCGAATTGATGAAGCGTTATCTGAGCGCACTCGGCGACAGGCGCATCGTCGTCACTGATGCCAACGCAGCCTATTACGGCGCACAGATCAATGACCAATCGCTGACACCTATCGGTGAAGCACGTATCGCGACCACAGGATTTGCCGCCTGGCTCAGCAAGTCGCAATCGCCGCAATAAAACAGCGCTTATTTTTGGAGAAAACCATGCAGTCTCTGGTGGATATAAAACACATCGAAAACATCGGCGATCTGGAAGCATCGTTTGCCGTGATGAAAGAATTGCGACCGCATCTGCGTGATCGTGCGACTTACGCAGTACAGGTCGATCATCAGCGGGCGCAAGGTTATCGTCTGCTTGCCGCATGGCGCGACGGCGCCATCGTCGGCCTGGCCGGTTATCGCCTGATGGATAATTTGCTGTACGGTCGCTTTGTGTACGTCGATGATCTGGTAGTGACGGCAACCTTGCAACGCTCGGGACTCGGCGAACGCCTGCTGCAGACGGCACGGCAACAAGCCGTCGATTTGAATTGCGAACATTTTGTACTGGATACCGGCTTGCATATGGCACTGGCGCAGCGCTTTTACTTCCGCCAGGGCCTGCTTGCCCGCGGCATGCATTTCGTCGAACCGCTTACGCAGGAATCAGGGATATGACACGCATCCTGCTATTGAATAGCGGCCCGCACAGTGACGCCAGTCATGGTTATCGACTGGCGATGGAAACAATTGCCGCGCTGGGCATGGACAATGTGCAGATCACCGAACGCGACCTGGTGAAATCGCCCATTCCGCCTATCGGTCGCGATTACGCCATTGCCGTCACTTCGGACAGCGCACACAATGCGAAAGAATTCGATTGGTCGGAACGCCTGATTGTGGAGCTTGAGCAAAATGACATGCTGTTCATCGTCACGCCGATGCACAACTTCACCGTACCCGCCGCGCTGAAACTGTGGATCGATCATGTGATCCGCATCAACCGCAGCTTCCACGCGACGCCGCAAGGCAAGGTCGGACTGATGAAAGACCGTCCGACCTTCGTACTGGTCAGTTCTGGTGGCTTTCATGCGGGAGAGCGGGCGAAACAGGCTGATTTCCTGACACCGTATTTACGCTATGCGCTGGCATCGATCGGTATCAACAATGTGCATTTTTTCCCGCTGGAGGGACTGGTCTTCGGTCCGCAGGCAGTGGAGCGGGCGATGGACGAAGCGCGTCAGCAGCTATCCGTTCAGTTACCGTTGACAGCCGTGGAATGGGCCCAGTTACGCTGATTTGAAAACACTTATTTTTTGATGGCGCGCTTTTTGAGATGATCGACGATATCGACGGCAAGATACAGCCCGCCAAATACCCAGAGCGGCAGCGCAACACAGCATACGGCGTAAAGAAAGAAATCCATCGTTACCTCGCGAGTGATTTTCTATCATAGCGCAGGTTTCTGCTTTATGGGATAGGGTTGCTCATTCGCCACACATTTACGGATCAATCTGCATTCGGTAAATTTGAGACTCAGATCAGCCCAGCAATATCCACGCAAACCAGCCACCGACAGCGAGCAGCAATATGGACACCATGCGCTGTAATTGCCGCACATCCAATCCGGCCGCAGCACGCTGCCCGAAAAACGCCCCGATCAGCATGAGCAAGCCGCAGATCAGCGCAAGCCGGAAATCGAGCCGCCCTTCCAGTGCATGGACTGCGCTGCTGGCGAGTGCCACCGGCAACTGGATGGCTTGTGCCGCAACGATGGCAAATGAAACCGGCTGGCGCATCAGCATCAAAAGCGGAATGATCAATACCGGACCGCCGGTACCGGTCAGCGCCGATCCGCACCCGACCAAAGCACCCATCACGAACAAAACCGGGATGCTCAGGGCATCGGCATGTTTTGCAGCGACAGCCGGCGATTGCAATCCGCGCCATCCGGCGAACAGAACCAGCAGCATGACGCCCATCATCAACGTCGTGGCAGACAGCCAGTGCACGGTCAGCGCACCGGCCACGGCGCCGACCAATGCGCCAATAAGAAGTGGAATGCAGCGTATGACCAATTCCCGCTGGCGCAGCATGGGCTTCAAGGCAACCAGCGCGGGCAATGCAAATCCCAGAGATGCCGC
>NZ_JBEBPO010000139.1:0-4315 GCF_040395855.1 Herminiimonas fonticola
AACCGCCGACCTACGCCTTGTAAGGGCGCCGCTCTACCAACTGAGCTAAGCACCCGCTTATTTGCCTACTGCTCAGTCAAACAATTGTTGGCGTCGACCAACGTGTCTGAAGGGCCCGAAGTATAGAGCATATTAAAAATTTTGTCACCATTGTTTGTGGAATCTTTTCTGCCTGCTCAAATTATTGGTCTGATCCCGAATCAAATTCGATGTCAAATTGGCAGTGAATCCGCTCCAAACGAGGCTGCAGTCGGCGGTTTATAATGGCAGGCTACTTTCTTCTTTGAGCTTGTTATCAATACATTATTTCGCCGCATTCTTCACGCCCTCCTGTTTGAACTCTGCGCTCTGATCATCCTGGTTCCCCTGATGTCTTATGGCTTCAATATGGATATGTTCCATTTTGGCGCATTGGCATTGCTGCTGGCCGTGGCTGCCATGTTGAGCAATATGATTTACAACCATTTCTATGAAATGCTTGAGCATCGCTACGGATGGCGTCGTACGGTCGGCATGCGGGTGTGGCACACGATCGGTTTCGAGGCGTTCTTCATGGCGATTGCGCTGCCGCTGACGGCGTGGTGGCTGAATATTTCGATACTCGATGCGCTGGTGCTGGATCTGGTGTTTTCCGTTTTTTTCATGCTGTACGCATTCTGCTTCAACTGGGTGTACGACATCGCACGGCATAAACTGGCCTTGGGGCGAACCACGCAGGAATGATTTGCGTGGCTGCTCGTACCTGTTTGCTTACGATGCCGCCATTTCTTCTTCCGGTTCTGTGGCAGTTCTCCGATCGGGGTGTGGTGTTGCCACCTCGACTTTTGATGCGACATGCAAGGTCGTGGTCGGATGAGCGAAGGCAATGTCGAGTTGTGCGCAGGCCGCCATCAATTCCAGATTGATGCGTTGCTGCGTATCCATGTAGACGCTGTATTCGCTGCTTTGCAGGTAATACACGACTTCAAAATCCAGACTGCTTGCGCCTATGCGCACAAAATGCGCTCGATCAAAACGCGCGATCGAAATCGCACGGATCATCTGGCCGATGGCTTGCGTTAACTCGGTGATTTTTTCACCAGAAGTTTGATGCGTGACACCGAAGGTGAAGAGCACACGCCGCTCCGACATGCGTTTGTAATTGCGAATGGCGGATTTCAGTAATTCGGCGTTCGAGCGTATCAGTTGTTCGCCGCTCAAACTGCGCAGGCGCGTGGTCTTGATGCCGATGTATTCTACCGTCCCCACCAGATCATCGACCACGATAAAGTCGCCGACTTCAAACGGCTTGTCGAGCCCGATGGACAAAGAGGCGAACAGGTCGCTGAGTATGGTTTGCAGCGCCAACGCAATCGCCACACCGCCTATGCCCAGACTCGCAACGAAGGCGGTGATGTTGATGCCGATATTGGCCAACACCGTCAGCAGCACCGTCAGCATGACGGCCAGCCGCAATAAAAAGACCATCGTGGTGGTGGTCGCCCGATTGCGCAGATCAGAATGTGCATCCGGATCGACCAGCTTTTCCATCCACATATTGATGCCGCGATTGAGCCATATCGCGGCTTGAATGCCGATGATGACGATCATCGCCTGCGATAAACGCAACTCCAGTTTTGCAGGAAGAAGCAGTGTTTGCGCACCAATCAAGACGGCGAACAGAAAGTAGAGATAAGGTTTGGAACCGTCCAGTACGCCGAGCATGACTTCATCAATGCGGCGCCTGGTGAGGCGTGCGATAACGGACATGCGTTTCTTTGCAAAATGCACCGCCAGACGCGTGAGCAATTCAAGTATCAGATAACTCAGCAGCGTCGCGATCAACGCGTATAGCCAGTTTTCCAGCGAAATACCAAATGCGAAAAATTCCTGCAGCAAGACCATTTATCTACTCCCGTACAAAAACATACGGCCTGCTTTGATGCATGCCGTTTCTGGTTCTTGTAAAAATAGAGAGCGAATAGCGGTAATAGTTCGCAGTAATTTTCTCTGCGGAAATGGAACGAGTGGATTGCAGCCTTAATCCGCAACGATAATTTGCCAACCTTGGTTACAATCAGACATTCTTTTTCAAGGCAGGCATGAACGCTTCTGTATCCGCATCGCCATTATTTCCGGCACTGCAACCGTATCGCAGCGGCATGTTGCCGGTTGACGATTTGCATACGCTGTATTGGGAAGAGTGCGGCAACCCTGCTGGCGTGCCCGTGCTGTTTCTGCATGGCGGCCCTGGTGGCGGTATCACGCCCATGCACAGGCAGTTTTTCGATCCGGCTTATTACCGCATTGTCTTGTTCGATCAGCGCGGTTCGGGAAAATCCACGCCGCTAGGCGAGATACGCGATAACACGACTCCCTTGCTGATAGCCGACATTGAAGCGATACGGCGCATGCTCGATATCGATCGGTGGCTGGTGTTCGGCGGTTCATGGGGTGCGACTTTGGCGCTGGCTTACGGGCAGGCGCATCCACAGTCCTGTCTCGGATTTATATTGCGCGGGATTTTTTTGTGTACGCGCGCCGAGATCGATTGGTTTTTATACGGCATGCGCGCAATTTTTCCGGAAGCCCATGCGGCGTTTGTTGCTGCAATTCCGGAAGAAGAGCGCAGCGATTTGCTGCACGCGTATGAACGTCGCTTGTTTGGCGATGATGTTGAACTCGCCACGCAGGCTGCACGCAACTGGAGTCGCTATGAAGGTAGCTGCCTGTTCCTGCAGCCGCAAGCTGAAACGATAGAAGCGTGCGGTGACGATGCGATTGCAATCGGCATAGGCCGGCTGGAAGCGCATTATTTTCTGC
This sequence comes from Herminiimonas fonticola, assembly GCF_040395855.1. GTDB lineage: Bacteria > Pseudomonadota > Gammaproteobacteria > Burkholderiales > Burkholderiaceae_D > Oxalicibacterium > Oxalicibacterium fonticola_A. The sequence goes on from NZ_JBEBPO010000139.1 coordinate 2,803, forward strand.
ATGGCGGGTTCATGGCGGAAGATCAGCTGATCCGCGATCTCGATCGCATCCGTCACTTGCCCGCAGTGATTGTGCAGGGCCGTTACGATGCGGTGTGTCCGCCGGTGTCGGCGTGGCGCTTGCATCAGGCATGGCCGCAGGCAAAATTGCATATCATTGCGGATGCCGGACATGCGGCGCTGGAGCCGGGAACGGCCGCGGCACTGGTGGCGGCCACCGAGCAATTCAGGATGCAGCAGTGTTTCGACTGAGGGCGTGTTCAAATAAGTGAGCGATATTGCAATTAAAATCGCTTTTTCCGGTCATATGCCGCAAGCACCGACGGTTACCCTCCAATTTTACAAACGGACGATGATGAAAACTCGACTCACGATTTGCCTGCTTGCGCTGGCATTGGCCGGCTGTGGCGGCAAGGCAGTACTGGATAGAAGCGAAGTTGAAACCACGGGAGACGGTACCTCTACCGCCGATACGGTGGGCGAATACAAACTCGCGCTGGCCCAGCGTATTGCACAGGTGAATTCCACCAAGGTATATATAGGCCGGCCACAAGCCTTGCTGCGCTCGGTCGTGGTGGTCAAGTATGTGGTCGATGCCAAGGGCGGCCTGGTACGCAGTGAAATCATGCGCTCCAACCGCGATCGCAGCACCGAAGCCACGGCGCTGGCAAGCTTGCGCAGCACGGCGCCTTTCCCCAAGCCTGCCCCCTCATTGCTGCGGCATGGTCGGGTAGAGCTGATGGAAACCTGGCTGTTCAATAATGATGGCCGTTTTCAGTTGCGCACGATTGCCGAACCGCAAATGGATGAATAGGCAGCAAGCGTGTTTCATCGCTATACGCGCGCCATGTAAAAAATACAAAAACAGGGAAGAGCGCGATGAGCGTAAGCTGGATGATCAATGCAACGATAAGCGCCTTATTGTTGCCGCCACTGAATTTGATTTTGCTCTGCGCGCTCGGCTTGTGGCTGCGCCGCCGCTGGCCGCGTTGCGGTCTGGCCTTATCCGTCGCCGCCTTGATCGTGCTGACCATACTCAGTACGCGTATGGGCGCATCGCTGTTTGTCGATCCACTGGAAAAAATGAACCCGCCGCTGCTGTCGGCACAGGCCGCAGGCGCGCAGGCGATCGTCGTGCTGGGCGGCGGGCGCATCAGCAATGCGCCTGAATACGGCGGGCAGGATATCCCCGGTTCCATCGCACTGCAACGGCTGCGCTATGCGGCAAAACTGCAGCGTGAAACCGGCCTGCCTCTGCTGGTGACCGGTGGACAGCCGGACGGCGCAGCCGAATCCGAAGCCGCCGGCATGGCGCGCGTATTGCGGGATGATTTCTCCGTGCCGGTGAAATGGCAGGAGCAAATGTCGAACAACACCGCCGAGAATGCGCAATTTTCCAGCCGCATGCTGCGCGCCGCCGGCGTGCAGCGCATTCTTCTCGTGACGGATGCAATCCACATGCAGCGCGCAAAGATCGCCTTTCAGCAAGCCGGCCTGCAAGTGGTGCCCGCCGC
>NZ_JBEBPO010000140.1:0-3966 GCF_040395855.1 Herminiimonas fonticola
CCCAACCCGCCAGCAGAATTGACCCATATCAAGGAATATCAAAGCGCCGCCGCTTTCAATTGACCTCACTATATATAGTCAATAGTCTTCCAAAAACACCACATATTGTGTTCACGGGAGAACTTCATGACGACACAGGCAGTTTCCTTTTTGACGTACATCGTCAAGCGCGACGGCAGCATCAAGCCCTTCGATGCCGGCAAGATCGAATCCGCACTGCTGCGTGCAGGTCTGGCCAGCGGTGAATTCGATGCCAGCGTGGCGAAAAATCTAAGTGCGCGCGTAGCGCTGGCCCGTATTCGGTTTCATGAGCAGGATGCACCGCATATCGAACAGATACAGGATGCGGTGGAAACCGTGCTGTTCGATGCCGGCTATCGCAAAACCCTGCGCGCCTACACGGTCTATCGCGAGCAGCACCAGAAGTTGCGGCGCGACCGCAAGACGCTGGTCGATGTGGAATCGTCGATGAATGAATATCTGGATCAGCTCGACTGGCGCGTCAATGCGAATGCCAACCAGGGTTATTCGCTGGGCGGCCTGATCCTCAACGTCTCCGGCAAGGTGATCGCCAATTACTGGCTCAATCACGTGTATCCGCCGGAAGTCGGCGACGCACACCGCAATGCCGATCTGCATATCCACGATCTCGACATGCTGTCCGGCTACTGCGCCGGCTGGTCGCTGCGCATGCTGCTTACCGAAGGCTTGAACGGCGTGCCCGGCAAAGTCGAGTCGAGTCCACCGAAACACATGTCGAGCGCAATCGGCCAGATCGTCAACTTCCTCGGCACGCTGCAGAACGAATGGGCCGGTGCACAGGCCTTCAGTTCCTTCGATACCTATATGGCGCCCTATGTGCGCAAGGACAATCTGGATTATGCCGAGGTCAAGCAATACATCCAGGAACTGATCTACAACCTCAATGTGCCATCGCGCTGGGGCACGCAGACACCATTTACCAATCTCACCTTCGACTGGGTGTGCCCGGAAGATTTGCGCGAGCAGGTGCCGCTGATAGGCGGCGTCGAGATGCCCTTCACCTACGGCGATCTGCAGGTCGAGATGGACATGATCAATCGCGCCTACATCGAGATCATGATGACCGGCGACGCCAAGGGCCGCGTATTTACCTTTCCGATTCCGACCTACAACATCACCGAAGATTTCGACTGGCACAGCCCGAATGCCGAGCTGCTGTTCGAGATGACGGCGCGCTACGGCCTGCCCTACTTCCAGAACTTCATCAATTCGGAATTGAAGCCGAACATGATCCGTTCGATGTGCTGCCGTCTGCAACTCGATCTGCGCGAACTGCTCAAGCGCGGCAACGGCTTGTTCGGCTCCGCCGAACAGACCGGTTCGCTCGGCGTGGTGACGATCAATTGCGCGCGTCTCGGCCATCTGCATGCCGGCGATGAAGAAGGCTTGATGCAGCGGCTGGATGAATTGCTGACTCTCGGCAAGACCAGTCTGGAAATCAAGCGCAAGGTCATCCAGCGTCATATGGACAACGGCCTGTTCCCTTACACCAAGCGCTATCTGGGTACGCTGCGCAATCACTTCTCGACGCTGGGCGTGAACGGCATCAATGAAATGATCCGCAACTTCACCGCCGACGAACACGACATCACCAGCGAGTGGGGTCATGCATTTGCCGTGCGTCTGCTCGATCGCGTGCGCGCCCGCATGCTGGAGTTTCAGGATGAAACCGGCCATATGTACAACCTGGAAGCCACGCCGGCCGAAGGCACGACCTACCGTTTCGCCAAGGAAGATCGCAAACGCCATCCCGAGATCCTGCAGGCCGGTACCGTGGATATGCCCTACTACACCAACTCTTCGCAACTGCCGGTCGGCTTTACCGACGATCCCTTTGAAGCGCTGGAGCGACAGGACGATCTGCAGCGCAAATACACCGGCGGCACCGTGCTGCATCTGTACATGACGGAACCGCTGTCGAATGCCGATGCCTGCCGCACGCTGGTCAAGCGCACGCTGAGTCGCTTCTCGCTGCCCTACATCACGATCACGCCGACTTTTTCCATCTGCCCCAAACATGGTTATCTCGGCGGCAGCCACCATTTTTGTCCCAAATGCGATGACGAACTCATCGCACGCAAGCAGCGCGAAGCTGCAGATGTTTAACCTTTAGTCCAACCACAGGAGCAGCCATGAACGACATGATCAAACCTATATTTCTAACCAGACAAGCCATCGTCCTCACCGATGCCGAACGCCAGCCGTGCGAAATCTGGACCCGCGTCATGGGCTATCACCGCCCGATGTCATCCTTCAATACAGGTAAAAAGGGAGAGTTCAATGAACGCCGGTATTTCAGCGAACAAAGCAGCCATCTCGCCTGAGAGTGCCGCAGCCAGCTTGCTGAAGGTGGGCGGCGTAACGCCGTTCACCGCCACCGATTACCCCGGCCAGCTGGCGGCCGTGGTGTTCGTGCAGGGCTGTCCGTGGCGCTGCGATTATTGTCACAATCCGCATCTGCAGTTGCGCACGATCGACAGCCCGCTGGAGTGGCCCAAAGTCATGGCGCTGCTCCAGCGTCGCATCGGCCTGATCGATGCCGTGGTATTCAGCGGCGGCGAAGCCACCATCGATCCCGCCTTGCAGGCTGCCATCCTTGAAGTACGTGCGCTGGGTTTTCGCGTCGGTTTGCATAGCGCCGGCATTTATCCGAAGCGGCTGGCTGAAATTCTGCCTTTGCTGGATTGGGTAGGCCTCGACATCAAGGCGCCGTTCGACAGTTACGAACGCATTACCCGCATCGCCGATAGCGGCCGTTATGCACTGCAATGTGCGGAGATGATACTGGCCAGCGGCGTGTCGTATGAATTTCGCACCACCATTCATGCCAGCCTGCTGAGCGAAGACGAATTGCTGAATCTGGCGCAGACGCTGGCCAATATGGGTGTGCAACATTACGCGCTGCAATTGTTCCGCCCGCAGGGCTGCCGCAGTGCGCAGCTCAATACATTCAACCAGGCCGATTATCCGACACTGGAACTGGTGCAGCACATGGCGACACTCTTTCCACACTTCACGCTGCGTCAGGCGGAATGATCGATGGCCAATGGATCGGCCGCAGTCAGTCTGGTATGGGTGGCATCAAACAGCGTGCGCTGGCGCTCCAGTTCCGTCGCGACTTGCGTGACGATCTGCTCAGCCTGCAAGGGATCGAAATCCTCATGCAGGCGTTTTCTCACGCCGTAATCGTGCAACTGCAAATGCTTGTCGGGCGTGATGTGATGGCGTTCCAGGCATTTGGTCGCGCAGATCAGCTGACAGCCGTCGATTGCAATGATGGGTCGCCCCGAATGCGCCAGCTTGACCAGCGACGGCACATCGCCGCCGACGCCGGCTATGCACGACATCTCGGCAATGCCGCGCCGGTCCAGTCGCAGCGCGACATGGTTGGCCATCTGCGCGGCGCTGGAGCAACCGGAACAGGAATACACCAGCGGCAAGGTTTTTTTATCGGCACGCATACTCACACTCTCCTTCACGCAAACATCAAGTCCTCGCATCTGCCTCGCGCACAAGACCGGACTTGAAACGGGCCAGCACACGCATCGGCGCCAGACGCGCCGGATCGAATACCGGCGCCTCGATGGCATCCAGCGTATTTTTCACCAGCAGACCCAGCTCGGTATCGCCTTCCATCTGCAGGCGGCGGCTGAAGAACAGCGTATCCGGGTCTTCCTTGCGTTGCGCCAGCAACAGGAAATCGTGTGCCGTGGCGCCTATCGTCAGATCAATCTCTGCGCCGCTATTGTGAGCAACGCGGCAAGCCGAGAAGCTTCCTGCACGCCATTGAAAATCGAAAGACAATTGCAGATCGAGTACGCTGATGCGCAGGCTGCGGCCTTCCAGCATCGCTTGCGTATCGGGCGGCAAGTGCCGCGCCAGCAGCAGATTGAGCGCACGCACGAACAGGAGTGAACCGGGATA
>NZ_JBEBPO010000141.1:0-3946 GCF_040395855.1 Herminiimonas fonticola
CGATGTGCAGCAGGATGCACTGGAGATAGTCGCGGCCGAATTGACGGCACAAGGTGTGCAGGTGCTGTCAATGCAGTGCGACGTCAGCAAGGCGGAGCAGGTGCAGGCGCTCGCCGATGCGACGCTGGCGCGTTTCGGCGCAGTGCATTTGCTGTTCAATAATGCCGGCGTGGCATCCGGCGGCCTGATCTGGGAAAACTCGGCGGCCGACTGGGATTGGGTGCTGGGCGTGAACGTATTCGGCGTGATTCACGGTGTGCGCGTTTTCACCCCCTTGATGCTGGCGTGCGCCAAACGTGATCCTGCTTATGCCGGACATATCGTCAATACCGCATCGGTTGCCGGCTTGCAGAATGCACCGACGATGGGTATTTACAATGTATCCAAGCATGCGGTGGTTTCGCTGACGGAAACGCTGTATCAGGATTTGCGCCTGATCGAAGCGCCGATCGGCGTCTCGGTCCTGTGTCCGTTCTTTGTGCCTACCGGTATCCATCAATCGGAGCGCAATCGTCCGGACGAAATGCAAAATGGACTGCCGCCTACCGTCAGTCAGCGTGCAGCGCAGGCATTTTCAGAAAAAGCGGTGCAGTCGGGAAAAATTTCGGCGGCACAGATTGCCGATCTGACTTTCGATGCAGTGCGCGACGATCGTTTTTATATCTATTCCGAAACGGCAGCGCTGATCAATGCACGCAAGCGCCTGGACGATATCGTGCAGCAGCGCAATCCCTACGATCCTTATGAAGAAGTGCCGCACATACGCGAATTGCTGCGTGCCAGGCTGAGGCGCTGAAGACGGGGCTAGAGCAGCTTCGCTTACTCAAATCCTTTGGTGCAATGCCCGCGATGTACGCGCTCCGGCGCGGGTGGCATTGCGACTGTCGGACGCTCCAGCAATACCGGCGCCTGATTGGTTTGCAATTTGACCAGCGTCGACACGCGTGTGCCGTAATCGGGAGAGCTGATGCAAACGGCGGACAGCAGACGTTCGCGCTCCAGGCTGACGCCGGTCTTCGGCAGCCGGCAGTCCGAGGCGCAGGTGGTGTCGGACAACATTTCAAAGAAAGCGTCTTCCGGTGCCCCCTGGCATAGCAGGCTGGCAAATTCCGCCTTGGTGCTGACGACCTTCGGCCATGTGCAATCCAGCAGCGAGTTCGACAAGCCATACATGCCGGGTTTCATCGGTTTGCCGTTGCGCTCGTCTTGTTCACCGCGATTGGAATACCAGATTAATTCATCCTGATTGCCTACCAACAGATTGAAACCGTTGTAGTCGGCAGCATGGGGAGAAATTTCTTCTATGTAGTCGGTCGGCGTTGCCGCTCCGGCCAGATAATTCAATACCAGATTGCCGCGCGTAGGCGCATTCGGACGTATCTCGGACGGTCCGCGAATATTGGTGATTGCAGCAAAGCGGCCATCGCGTGTGATGCCCATCCATGTGCCGCCGCCTTGCAGGTCGCGTCCGGCATAAATCTGCGGATGGTCATGCCACCAGTCGGCCGGGCTGGCCGGCCTGTCGTAAAACTCGTCGCGATTACCGGCGGCGAGCAAGGGCATATTCGGCATTACCTGCCAGGCAAAGACGATTAAACACATAGGGATAAATCCAAAAATTGTTCGGTGTGGCGCTTGCCATCAATGAGTGACGACAGCCCGCTTGCCGCAACGGCTTGCTCCAGCTTGACTGCAAAATCTTCATTCACGGCCAGATACACTTCCATCCACGTATGCATGCCGTCCTGCGCGACGGGACTGCGCTTGAGTGCCGTACGAACCGCGTATAGACGGGATAGATTATCCTGCAACGCCGACACCTTCGTCAGAAAGAGCGCGGCGTCGGCAGCCTGTACCCGATAATAAATATAGAGGTCCATCGTTGGCTTTGTGTTCTGGAACATGTTCCGACGTTGCTCAGACCGGATCAGTCAAAGGGTAAGGCAGGGGCTGGAAAAACAGCACCGGGCCTTGCGCCGAACCCAGCCGCACTTCGGATTCTGCTGCCGCCAGTTTGATCTCGACCAGACAGGCGATTTGCTGCGCATTTACTGGTTCGGCGTTGACGACCATGCCGCATGGCTGCTCGGGATCGTCGATGGAAAAAATTTCGGTGCCGGGTGCAGCGCCTGGCGCGTTCACGCGTGCATGCAGCATGCGGCGCTTGAGTTTGCCGAGATACTGGCTGCGGGCGACGATTTCCTGGCCGGGATAACAACCTTTCTTGAAGTTCACGCCGCCTATCAATTCAAAGTTGATCATTTGCGGAACGAATTTTTCCTGGGTGGTAATGCTGATGTGCGGCACGCCGCTATCGATTTCCGCCAGCTGCCACGCCGCTGTGCCGGCAGCCTGTAACACTTTCGTCAACTGCGGCCACGCTTCCATCGCCTGCGCGGCAGTGGTGATCCATTGATAACGTGCTGTGCCAAACGCATCGGGATGACGGATCAGGGTGCCGGCGGCGGATTCGGCCTTGTCATAAATCGCTGCCGGCAAGGCAGGGAACCACTGTTGCAGTACGCTGACTGCCGCCGGGCCGGCGAGACCAAGCATCACGTGATTTTCTGTTGCATCGATGAGTTTGGCCTTGGCGCGCAGCACAAACATCTGCAGGCGTTTTTGTACGCCGGCCTGCAGTTCGCGTGGCAGTTGCAGCATGATGCCGTCGGCGGTTTTCCAGATCAGCAGACTTGCCAGCAGCCGGCCTTTGGGTGAGCAATAGCCTGCCAGTCGTGCTGCGCCGGCCTCCAGATGTTCAACATCGTTCGTCAACTGGCTGTGCAGAAAATGGGCGGCTTCGTCGCCGCTGGCGGCGATCAGGCCCAGATTGGTAATGGGAGCAACAAAATCGGTGCGTGGCGTCTCAGGCGGCATCTGTGCGCCGAAATACAGAAGCTCAGCTGCGGCTTCAGCGCTGGCGGGCGTGCTGAATTGCGCACCCTGATCAGCCAGAAAATTCAACCATGTAGTCATAATTTCAATCAATAAATTGGAGCAATCGGCGGTTCAGCTATTATCATTAGAGTCTGATTATAGTGGCGTGAGAAAAACGCGTCGGATTGCCCGCGATTTGCCCTGGATTTCACCGAGACCTTGCCTTGATTAAAAAACTCTTCATCCTGATTATTCTGCTGGCAATCGCTGCAGCGGCTGCCTTCGTATTCTGGGCGCAGCAACCCATCATCCATAATGACCAACCCGCCATCGACTTCACGATTAACCCCGGCAGCGGTGTGAAAAGCAGCATGCAGCAAATCGAAAATGCCGGTGTGCCGGTGCAACCTTTCCTGATGACGGTGCTGGCGCAAGTCACCGGCAACAGCGCCAAGCTGAAAGCCGGCAGTTACGAATTGAAACCCGGCACGACGCCGACCCGGCTGCTGACACAATTGGTGCGCGGCGAGTTTGCCCAGGAAGCGCTGACCGTCATCGAAGGCTGGACCTTCAGGCAGATGCGTGAGGTGATCAATGCGCATCCAGCCTTGAAGCATGACACCGCAGGCCTGTCCGACCAGGAACTGATGGCAAAGATATCGAGCGATTACAAAACACCGGAAGGCCTGTTTTATCCTGATACCTATATGTTTGCAAAGAATTCCAGCGACTTGCAGATTTACAAACAGGCGCACAACCTGATGCTCAAGCGTTTGAACGAGGCATGGCTGGCGCGCAATCCGTCGCTGCCTTATGTCTCGCCTTATGAAGCCTTGATCATGGCTTCCATCGTGGAAAAGGAAACCGGCAAAAAGTCTGAACGCACGATGATTGCCGGCGTTTTCGTCAATCGCCTGAAGAAGGGCATGCTGCTGCAAACCGATCCGACCGTCATCTACGGCATGGGCGATAGTTACAAGGGCAATATCCGCAAGCGCGATCTGCTGACTGACACGCCGCACAACACGTATACTCGCACCGGTTTGCCGCCTACGCCGATTGCCTTGCC
>NZ_JBEBPO010000142.1:0-3929 GCF_040395855.1 Herminiimonas fonticola
GATGTTGTAGTGCGCTATACACTTCATTGCACTCATCACCGGAGCCGGCGGTTCGAAAATATACCGGCACCAATTCCTGCTCCATATAGCTTGACGGCGCATGATCACCGTTCGGGCTGAAAAAATCCAGTAGCTTTTCCTGCAGTATCTCTTCCTTCAATACGGCCCAGCATCAGCATCGTTTTACGCTATCCTGTCGGCAACTCCAGCTACAGAAGAAAACGATGTCTATCAAAATCAGCTCTCATTTCGATGCCGGTGCGATTGAAGTATTGCGCGCCGAAACGGCACAAACCATCGAACTCAAATTACGCAAAGATTCACATGCCGATATCAGCCAATGGTTTTATTTTCGTGTGCAGGGTACGCGTGGCGAGCGCTGCACGCTGCGCTTCCTGAATGCGGGTGAGGCGACGTATCCGGATGGCTGGAAAGATTATCAGGCGGTAGCCAGTTACGATCGCAAGAACTGGTTTCGCGTGCCGACTGCATACGATGGCAGCGTGATGACGATCTCGCATGTGCCGCAATTCGACAGCGTGTATTACGCCTATTTCGAGCCTTATTCGTGGGAGCGGCATCTGGATTTATTGGGACGAGCGCAGGCATCGTCTTTGCTGCGTGTCGAGGATTTGGGCACTACCGTAGAAGGGCGCGACCTGAATTTGCTGGTGATAGGCGATCCTGCCGCACGTCATAAAATCTGGGTGATTGCACGCCAGCATCCGGGTGAGACTATGGCTGAATGGTTTGCTGAAGGCATGGTGGACGCCTTGCTTGACCCGTTGAATTCCATTGCGCAGAAATTGTTGCAGCATGCCGTGTTTTACATCGTTCCGAACATGAATCCGGACGGAGCAGTCAATGGAAACTTGCGCACCAATGCCACCGGTGCCAACCTGAATCGGGAATGGATGACGCCTACTTTGGAACGCAGCCCGGAAGTATTTCATGTGAAAAACAAGATTCACGAAACCGGATGCGATCTTTTTCTCGATATTCACGGCGATGAAGGTTTGCCATATGTATTCGTGGCCGGCAGTGAAATGCTGGAAGGTTTTACGCCACAGCAGGTTGACGAACAGCAGACCTTCATCACGGAGTTCTTGCAGGCCAGTGAGGATTTTCAGACAGAGTTTGGTTACAGCGCAGGAAAGTATCGCGCAGACATGTTGACCTTGGCTTCCAAATACATAGGCCATACATTCAAGTGCGTATCGCTGACGCTGGAAATGCCGTTCAAGGACAATGCATATTCGCCTGATCCCAAGGTGGGCTGGAATGGCGCACGCAGCGCGCAACTGGGCAGGCAGATACTGCAACCGATTTTGCACAAGATCGAGCGCGGTGCACGATGAGCGTCGAGATCGAAAGAAAATTCCTGGTACGCGGATCGGAATGGAAAGCGCTGGGGTGCGCTGTCGCAATACGGCAGGGATATTTATCGACGCATCCGGATCGTGTGGTACGCGTACGTATTGAAGACGAAACTGCGACCCTGACCATCAAGGGAAGAACGCAAGGCATGACGCGCGGCGAATGGGAATATGCGATTCCGCTGACGGAAGCCGATCAGTTACTGAATGATTTATGCGAACGGCCGTTGATCGAGAAGACCCGCACCCGCATTGTGTACGAAGGCATGGTGTGGGAAGTGGATGAATTCTTTGGCGACAATCTCGGACTGGTGGTCGCAGAGATAGAACTGGAAAGCGAAGAGCAGGCGTTTTCCAGACCGGACTGGATCGCAGAAGAAGTGACTGACGACGCGCGTTATTTCAACGCCAATCTGCTACGCCATCCATACACTGCATGGTGACGCATGCGGCGCAGTGAATACTGCGCCGGTCAGGAATATCAATGCAGATGAGTGGAGCCGGACGGTGCATCTTCCGGCATTTCGGCATGCACCAGTTCTGCATCCATGTCGGGAAAGAGCGGCGCGCCGCAATCGTCGCAGACTTCCATCGCAAACAATTCGTTATGGCGCTTCACATTGGTGACACCGCATTCTTCCAGCAGTGCAAGAATTTCCTCTATCGGCGATTTGCGTTCGACATCAGCGGAAATAACCGGATCGCTAGGTACTTCAACCGTGCGGTATTGCAATTCTTCGTCATCTTCCTGACCATAGAGCGGCCACACGATGCCGTAGATGACATCCATGTTTTCCGTGCGCGCAAAGCTGATCCGATATTCATCAACGCGGCCATCGGCAGATTCTTCGCCAAAGCTGCCGATAATGGCTTGCAAGTCGTTTGCTTCGACATTCAGCGTGTACGTCAGGTAGTGCACGGCGGCGCGTATCGAGGCCGGACGAATTTGCTTGTCGCCTTCGCGACAGGCGACGAAATAAGCTTCAGGTAACAGCAGCTCGATACCGCAGCCCGGCAACAGCCGCGCAATATTCGGCATGGCCTGTGTATTCCATTGCGCCAGAGCTTCGTCGCGCTCCTGCAGATTTGCCGAGATTTGCCAGCGAAACAATGGCTCTCCCGCAACGGCGGTGACCACGGCCAACAGATAGCGTGTATCGGCAAGGAAGGGCGCGGTTTCAGGCTGATGTGCTACCTGCTTCAATGCGCTACCTTTCAACGCTGCCTGCGCGATCTTTTGCGTGAGGGCGAAGGTTTCGGCATGACTGCGCGGCAACTGGTCAATGGAAAACAGATTTGGCATCATGGCCATTTTTGTTTCCGCTGCCAGCATGTGTGCCTGCAAATGCGCCGATAGCGTGCTCACCATCTCGGCCGGGATAGCGCCTGAAGCAATCGAAAAACGTGTCCACGCGAGAATGGGCATGGCGATCAGCAAGGCATCGTAAGAAATGCCGTCCTGCTCGATCTGGCAGGATTCGCTGGCCGCTTCTGCGCATTCCATCAAGGCATCGTAAGCGCCCGATTCCAGCTTGAACAAATGATCAAGCGCGGCGTCGATGGCGTCCTGATGATGCGCCTTCAGCAGCTTGCGCAACAGCAAATCCAGTTGGCGTTCCCAGTTGCGTTCCTCCAGACGGCTGGATGCCTGGATAATTGCCTGGGCGAGCGTCGCCAATCGTTGACTATCTGGGGACAGCTTGTGGACGGTATTTTTGGATGGACGACGCATGAAGGAATGATCTGAAGAAAGGCGGAGAACTTGTATTGTAGTGGATTACACGTAGCGCAAACGTAATCCGCTGCTTTCATGCAATTTCACCGACAGGACAGACTGTTGAATGGATCCTGAAACCAGTTTGATCCACGCATGCGCGACGAAGTTCATCAGCTGTATTGCGCGGCATTCAAATAAAAAAACCGCATGCTTGATGCATGCGGTTTTTTGTTATCGGCTGCTGTGCAGCTGCCGTATTCGTGCGACTCTGCAAGAGTCGCACGAAGAAGATCAGGCTGCCAGCAATTGACGCAAAACGAAAGGCAGAATGCCGCCGTGCTTGTAGTAATCGACTTCGATCGGAGTATCGATACGCAACAGCACCTTGACGTCCTGCGATTGACCGTTTGCACGATGAATTACCAGTGTCACTTCCTGCTGCGGACGCAGATTGCCTTCCAGGCCTTTCAGGTCGAAAGTTTCTGCGCCGGTAATGCCCAGCGTGGTGACGCTGTCGTCGCCGAGGAATTGCAAAGGCAGGACGCCCATGCCGACCAGATTGGAACGATGGATACGTTCGTAGGAACGTGCGATTACTGCCTTGACGCCCAGCAACTGCGTGCCTTTTGCAGCCCAGTCACGCGACGAGCCGGTGCCGTATTCTTCACCGGCAAAGACCATGGTAGGCGTGCCTTCACTGACGTAACGCATTGCTGCATCGTAGATCGACATTTCTTCGCCAGTCGGCTGGAAGCGTGTAATGCCGCCTTCAACACGCGAACCATCCGGTTTGATCGGGATCATCAGATTCTTGATGCGCACGTTGGCGAAGGTGC
>NZ_JBEBPO010000143.1:0-3835 GCF_040395855.1 Herminiimonas fonticola
GACCATGACCAGTTTCATTTTTTTCATCGCTGCATCCCACAGATTTGTTGTTCGCACATCCAAATAAGCAAAACAGATGCCAGTTTTTCTTTTTGTGCGCATTTCTCTCAACACATCGTTTCTGCACCAATTAAAAATAACTTCCGCACTTAACAAGTGCAATACGCTGTTTATTTGGTGCAGTGTCGATCAGAAAATTAAACGGACATCCATCGCGCCCATTCGTGGGCAGCACTTGCACTAAAGTGGCATAACCCTTGCATTTGGCTTGCTGTACCGTCTAACTCAGCGAGCCCTCATGCAAAAATCGTCATTCTGGAAAGCAGGCCATACACCGACCCTGCTTGCTTCATTCTTTTACTTCGACCTGAGTTTCATGGTCTGGGTCATCCTCGGCCCGCTAGCCGTTCAGATCGCCGGCGATCTCGAGCTGACTCCCGCACAAAAAGGCTTGATGGTTGCCACTCCCTTATTGGCTGGTGCTTTATTGCGCATCGTCATGGGCGTACTGGTCGATCATTTGAAACCGAAGAAGGCAGGCATCATCGGCCAGGTCGTCGTCATGAGCGGCATGCTGTGGGCATGGCTGGGCGACTTGAGCACTTATCACACGATGCTGGCGTTCGGCGTCATCCTCGGTTTCGCTGGGGCGGCGTTTGCCGTCGCGTTGCCTTTGGCATCCCGCTGGTATCCACCTGAGCATCAAGGCACTGCACTCGGCATTGCCGGTGCCGGCAACTCCGGCACCGCATTTGCTGCATTGTTTGCACCGACACTGGCGATCATGTTTGGCTGGCAAAACGTATTCGGCCTGTGTTTGATTCCACTGAGCGTCGCTTTTGTCGTCTATCTTGTATTTACCCGTGATGCACCTAACGCGCCACCAGCAAAATCACTGCTTGAATATCTGCATGTATTGAAAGACAAGGATGCGTGGTGGTTCATGTTCTTCTATAGCGTGACCTTTGGTGGCTTCTCGGGCCTCGCTTCATCGCTGACGATTTACTTCAACGGTCAATATGGTTTGTCGCCAGTGACTGCCGGCTATTTCACCGCAGCATGCGTCTTTGCCGGGTCCGCTATCCGCCCCCTGGGCGGCCGTCTCGCGGATCGCATAGGCGGCATCAAGACTTTGTCGCTGATGTACACGCTGGCAGCGACGTTCATGCTGATCGCCAGCTTCGGCTTATCATCGGCGATGGGAGCTGTGCTGATTTTCGTGCTTGCCATGCTGGCATTAGGCGTAGGCAATGGCGCGGTATTCCAGCTGGTGCCGCAACGCTTTCGCAAGGAAATCGGCGTGATGACCGGGCTGGTCGGCATGGCGGGCGGCATAGGTGGTTTTTATCTGGCATCCAGTCTCGGTTACTCAAAGCAATTGACTGGGAGTTACCAAGGTGGTTTGATGGTTTTTGCTGCACTGGCGATCGTCGCCCTGCTTGGTTTATCGACGGTGAAAAATCGCTGGCGTACAACCTGGGGCAGCGCAGCCATGACGAATGCAAAAATCTGAATCAGTATCTGTGCACGTGTTTGAGAATGCATTTACCAAACCGATGGTTACCATGATTAAATCTTTGTCGGCCGCACCATGCCACTGAAAATCACGGCGGGCTATGCCACGCGCGCAGGTCAACGTGCGCGTAACGAAGATTTTGTCGGCATGGTCATGCCGGACGAGCCGGAGCTTTCGAGTAAAGGCATGATCGCAGCCATCGCCGACGGCGTATCCGGCAATGAAGGCGGACGCGAAGCATCCGAGTACACGATACGCGGTCTGTTGAGCGATTACTACGCAACCTCCGATACCTGGCCGGTCACGCAATCGCTGGACCGCGTGCTCAAGGCCATCAATAGCTGGGTTCAACATCAGGGTTCGATACGTGCCGAACTCGCCGGCATGGCGACGACGCTGACGTCGCTGGTATTGCGCGGAAATTTTTATTACTTTGCCCACGTTGGCGACACGCGTCTTTATTTATCAAGGAAAGGCGTGTTGACGCGCCTCACCGCTGATCATGTGTGGGACAGACCGGAAATGCAGCACGTATTGACACGTGCAGTCGGACTCGACTCGCAACTGGCGATTGATCACGGCATGGGCGAGCTGCATGAAGGTGATGCATTCCTGCTCGCGACCGATGGCGTATGGGCTTCGATATCGGAATACGATCTCAACGATCATTTATCGCAACTGGTCAGCAAACAGCAGGATGCGGAAGCCATCGCCAATGCGCTGATCGATAGCGCACTCGCTGCCGGCGCACAGGACAATGTGAGCGCATTGGTGGTACGTGTCGATGCCTTGCCGGAAACAAATTTGCGCGATGCCTTGTCCGGTTCGCAGCAACTTCCAGTGCCGCCCAAGTTGAAAGTCGGCCAGGTCATAGATGGTTATACGGTCGAAGAACAGATACACGCGTCAACGACGACCCTGCTCTATCGTGTATCCGAACCACACTCCGGCAATCACACTCCGCGCAAGCTGGTCCTGAAAACACTGCATCCGGATCGCGCGCAGGATATGCATGAACGTTCGGCATTTGCACATGAAGAATGGCTGGCGAAACGCGTAGTTGCACGCTTCTTTCCGCAGGTCATTACGCCGGAACAAAAAACCTATCTCTACTATCTGACTACCTGGCACGCAGGCAATACGCTGCAGCAACACCTCGATGCAGGCGAACACTACACAATTCCGGATGTAATAGCGCACGGCACCAAACTGATACGCGCCATCGGTGCGCTGCACAGACGCAGCATCATCCATCGCGACATCAAGCCCGACAATATTCATCTGGGCGACGATGGCGAATTGCGCATCCTGGATCTGGGCGTCGCGCAATCCGGTCTGGAAGCGGAAGATGAAGTGCGTGCGCCACGCGCCGGCACACCATCCTTCCTGGCACCTGAGCAATTCAATCATGCACCTGCTTCGCGACAAACCGATTTGTATGCAGCAGGTGTCACGCTTTATCTATTGTTGACGCGGCATTTCCCTTACGGTGAAATCGAACCGTTCCAGACACCGCGCTTTGGCGAAGCTGTAGTGCCGAGTCGTTACCGGCCCGATCTGCCTTTGTGGCTGGAGAATGTTTTGCTGAAGGCAGTAGCGCGCAATCCGGCAGATCGTTTTGAAACTGCAGAAGAATTTTTACTGGCACTGGAACGCGGCGCCAGCCGGCCGCTTACTGCGATCGCACCCAAACCGCTGGCAGAGCGCGATCCGGTTTCTCTGTGGCGCGCGGTGGCGGCAATATTCATCGTGGCGAATTTGCTGCTGCTTTACTTGCTGATCGTACGCTAAAGAAAGCAAGTCGAATCAAGCATCAAAGATAACAAAGAGAAAGCGAAATGCTTTCTCTTTGTTCATTAACGATTGTGCGAACAGGCGGGTGCGATGAACTGAATTTTTATGCAGCCTCCTTCGCAACAGGATGCGATTGGCGGTGATACAAGAATTCCAGCACAGCCGTACGATAAGCTGAATACTGCGCATCTTTGGCCAGCGCAACACGTTCGCGCGGACGCGCCAGTTTCACTTCCAGTATTTCTCCTATAGTGGCCGATGGGCCATTTGTCAGCATGACGATTTTGTCCGACAAGAGCACAGCTTCATCGACATCATGCGTCACCATCACGACGGTGGAACCAGTCGCCGTAACGATTTTCAGCAACTCATCCTGCAAGTGCGCACGGGTCAATGCATCGAGTGCACCAAACGGCTCATCCATCAGCAAAACTTTCGGCTCCATCGACAAGGCGCGCGCAATACCGACCCGTTGCTTCATGCCGCCGGAAATTTCATTCGGACGTTTTTGTTCAGCGTGTGTCA
>NZ_JBEBPO010000144.1:0-3722 GCF_040395855.1 Herminiimonas fonticola
ACTTGCATCAGCCTGTCCGTTAAAAAGGACGACAGCGATTTCAAATCGGTGGCGACGACTTTCAGCAGATAGTCGAAGTCGCCGGAGATGGTGTAACACTCCAGAATTTCCGGGAACTGCCGGATCGCCTGTTCCAGTTCGCGCACCTGCTTGAACTGTTCGCGTGCAATATTCAGGTTCACGAAAGCAGTGACGCCGAGCCCGAGCGCTGCGGCATCGACTTGCGCAACATAGCCCCGGATCACACCTTCCTGTTCCAAGCGCTGCACCCGTCTATAGCATTGTGGCGGCGATAAATTGACGCGCTCGGACAATTCCACATTGGAGGCGCGACCCCTGCTTTGCAGGGTTTCCAGCAGGATGCGATCGTAGCGGTCGAATTTCTCCATGAACTCCTCCTTATGCGCACGATTCATTCACTTTATACCTAAAGCATGTTTAATAACGCAGAAATATTTCTTTGCATTGGAATTACCATGTAAGGGTGAATGGGTATCGTTTTCTATGAGGAGCGCTATCGTGAGCAGCCATCGCATCGCATTGGAAGAACGCTACTGTGCGCACAACTATCAGCCTCTGCCTGTCGTGCTGAGCAAGGGCAAGGGCATCTGGCTGTGGGATGAAAACGGCAAGCGCTATATGGACATGATGTCCGCTTATTCTGCCGTCAGCTTTGGCCACAGTCATCCTGCCCTGGTCGCCGCCCTGACGCATCAGGCTGGCCAGCTGGCCGTCACTTCGCGTGCGTTTTATACCGATCAACTGGGCCCGTTCCTGCAACTGCTGTGCGAGATGACAGGCATGCCGCAAGCGCTGCCCATGAATAGCGGCACCGAAGCGGTGGAAACTGCGTTGAAAGCGGCACGCAAATGGGGTTACAAGGTCAAGGGTATTCCCGATCAACAAGCCGAGATCATTGTTTGCCACGGCAATTTTGCCGGGCGCACGACGACGATCGTCGGCTTTTCTTCCGAGGCGCAGTACCGCGATGGCTTCGGGCCGTTTGATGGCGGCTTCGTGACGATACCTTTCGGCGATGCGGCGGCGCTGGAAGCGGCGATCACGCCGCGTACCACGGCATTTCTGGTGGAGCCGATACAGGGCGAAGGCGGCATCATCGTGCCGCCGGATGGCTATCTGGCGCAATGCCGCGAGATCTGTACGCGCCACAATGTCTTGCTGATCTGCGATGAAGTGCAAACCGGATTGGGACGCACCGGACGTTTGCTGGCCTGCGACCATGAGGGAGTCAAGCCGGATGGTTTGATACTGGGCAAGGCTCTGGGCGGTGGTTTGTTGCCGGTCTCGGCATTTCTGGCGCGACGCGACGTGATGGATGTATTCACGCCGGGCGACCACGGCAGTACCTTCGGCGGCAATCCTTTGGCGGCCGCGGTCGGCCATGCTGCACTGTCCTTGCTGCGCGATGGCGAGTTGATTGCAGCGGCACGGCAACGGGGACAACGCCTGCTTGACGGCTTGCATGCGATACGGCATCCGGCGATACGCAGCGTGCGCGGCAAGGGTTTGCTGATCGGGCTGGAACTGGATCCAAAGATTATTTCGGCGCGCAGTTTTTGCGAGCGCCTGATGGAAAACGGCTTGCTGTCGAAAGAGACGCATCACACCGTCGTGCGTTTTGCACCACCGCTGATTATCAGCGCAGCAGAAATCGACGCAGCGCTGCGCATCATCGAACATGTTTTCGCCACTTTGGCCACGCCACACATGGAGGGCTGCACATGATGAACCAGCATCGCGATATCTTCCTGATGTGCGCGCCCGAACATTTTGAAGTGTCTTACATTATCAATCCATGGATGGAGGGGAATGTTGCGCATGGCAATCGCGCAAATGCACAGGGACAGTGGCAGGCGCTGATGCATGCCTTGCAAACGGTGGCGCAAGTCGAGTGCATGCCGTCGGCGGCCGGTGTGCCGGATATGGTATTTACTGCGAATGGCGGCCTGGTGCTGGGTGATCAGGTGGTGTTGTCCGCTTTCCTTCATGTCGAGCGCCAGGCGGAAGAAGCGCACTTTGCCGCATGGTTCGCCGCACGCGGCTTGCGTGTGCTGCATATGCCGCATGCATTGCCGTTCGAGGGTGCCGGCGACGCCTTGCTGGATCGGGCTGCGGACTTGCTGTGGTTCGGTCACGGTCATCGCTCGCATGTCGCTTGCGCTCCCTCGCTTGCCGAATTATTGGATATCGAGGTGCAGGCCGTAAAACTGGCCGATCCGCGCTTCTATCATCTGGATACTTGTTTTTGCCCCTTGCAGGGCGGTTATTTGCTGTACTACCCGGATGCCTTCGATGCTGCGGCACAGGCGCGTATCGCAGCGCGCGTTCCGCTGGAAAAACGCTGCGCCGTGTCGCGCGAAGATGCGCTGCATTTCGCCTGCAATGCAGTCAATAGCGGCGAACACGTGTTCTTGAATCATGCCTCGCCGGCATTGGCCGCGCAGTTGCAGCAGTGGGGTTTTCGTGTGCATCAGCTTGCACTGACGGAATTCATGAAGGCTGGCGGCGCGGCGAAGTGTCTGACGCTGAAAATGAATGAGCCGCGCGGGAAAGCCGGCATGCCGACGCGCTGGTCTGACGACAGCCTGCCCGCAGCCACATCGGCGGTTTAGCCTGGGACCGGCGGTGGCGCCCTCAGAGCAGGGGCTTTCACGTATAATTTCCCCAGCTTTCATGCTTGTTTAGCCCGGCACAGTTTGTGTCCGGGTTTTTATATTTGT
This sequence comes from Herminiimonas fonticola, assembly GCF_040395855.1. Taxonomy (GTDB): domain Bacteria; phylum Pseudomonadota; class Gammaproteobacteria; order Burkholderiales; family Burkholderiaceae_D; genus Oxalicibacterium; species Oxalicibacterium fonticola_A. Next base: position 2,742 of record NZ_JBEBPO010000144.1, read on the forward strand.
ACAGCTGAACCGATAACGAACAGATAGAGAATTGATAATGAAACGCGACGCTATTTCTCCGACCGAAACCCTCTTGCGCGACCTGATGGCGCGCCGCATCCTGATTCTGGATGGCGCGATGGGGACGATGATTCAGCAATACAAGCTGACCGAAGAAGATTATCGCGGCACGCGTTTCGCCGACTTCGCGGTGCCGGGCAAGGAAATTTTCGTCAAGGGCAATAACGAATTATTGTCGCTGACCCAGCCGCAGGTGATCAGCGAAATCCACGAAAAATATCTGGCTGCCGGTGCCGATCTGATCGAAAGCAATACCTTCGGCGCCACCACGGTTGCGCAGGACGATTACCACATGGGCCATCTGGCCTATGAAATGAACGTGGCTTCGGCGCGTCTGGCGCGCGCTGCCTGCGACAAGTATTCGACGCCGGACAAGCCGCGCTTCGTGGCTGGCGCGCTTGGCCCCACGCCGAAGACTGCATCGATCTCGCCGGACGTCAACGATCCGGCGGCGCGCAATGTGACCTTCGATCAGTTGGTCGCTTCGTATCTGGAGCAGACGCGGGGCCTGGTGGAAGGCGGCGCCGACGTGCTGCTGGTCGAAACCATTTTCGATACGCTGAACTGCAAGGCGGCCTTGTTTGCGATCGATACCTATTTTGAAGAGTCGGGCCAGCGTTTGCCCATCATGATCTCTGGCACCGTGACCGATGCATCGGGCCGCATTCTGTCCGGTCAAACGGTACCGGCATTCTGGCATTCGATTCGCCATGCCAGACCGCTGACGGTGGGCTTGAACTGCGCACTCGGTGCGGCGCTGATGCGTCCGTACGCGGAAGAATTGTCGAAGATCGCCGATACCTTCGTCTGTATTTATCCGAACGCCGGTTTGCCCAATCCGATGAGCGATACCGGTTTCGACGAGACGCCGGATGTGACCTCCTCCTTGCTGAAGGATTTTGCCGAAAGCGGTTTCGTCAA
>NZ_JBEBPO010000145.1:0-3722 GCF_040395855.1 Herminiimonas fonticola
TTGTTCAGCGGGTTGCCGCTGCCGTCCGGCACGCAATCTTCCGGCAACACTACTGGCAAATCTTTTTCCGGGACAGGTACCGCGCCGCAATCGACGCAGTTGATCATCGGGATAGGTGTGCCCCAGTAGCGTTGGCGCGAAATGCCCCAGTCGCGCAGGCGATAGGTGATTTTCTTTTCGCCCAGGCCGAGTTCTTCCAGATCGGCGGCGATTGCATCGACTGCCTGCTGATAATTCAAGCCGTCATATTTGCCGGAGTTGATGCAGCGACCGTTTTCCTTGTCGGCGTACCAGTCGTGCCAGGTGACTTCCGAAAACGTCTTGCCTTCTACATCGATTACCTGATGGATAGGCAGCACGTATTTTTTTGCAAATGCAAAATCGCGTTCGTCATGTGCCGGCACGCCCATCACGGCACCATCGCCGTAGGTGATCAGCACATAGTTGCCGACCCACACTTCGACCAGCGAACCGGTCAGCGGATGCTTGACGAACAGGCCGGTCGGCATGCCTTTCTTTTCCATCGTCGCCATGTCGGCTTCGATGACGCTGCCGAGTTTGCATTCGGCGATGAACTCGGCCAGTTCCGGATTGCTTTTTGCCGCGAAAGTTGCCAGTGGATGTTCTGCCGCGACTGCGCAGAAGGTCACGCCCTTGATGGTGTCGGCGCGCGTGGTGAACACCCACAGCTTGCCGTCGTTGATCAGTTTGTCGTCGTCCTTGATGTCGTGCGTGAAGGCAAAACGTACACCGGTTGATTTGCCTATCCAGTTGGCTTGCATGGTGCGCACGCGTTCCGGCCAGCCGGGCAATTTATTGTCGACGTGATCCAGCAATTCTTCTGCGTAATCGGTGATGCGCGCGTAGTACATCGGGATTTCGCGCTTTTCGATCAGCGCACCGGAGCGCCAGCCGCGACCGTCTATCACTTGCTCATTGGCGAGCACGGTTTGATCGATAGGGTCCCAGTTCACGGTACCGGTTTTTTTGTAGATGATGCCTTTTTCCAGCATCTTCAGGAACATCCACTGGTTCCATTTGTAGTACTCGGGTTTGCACGCGGTCATTTCGCGCGACCAGTCGATCGCCAGCCCCATGGACGCCATCTGCGTCTTCATGTATTCGATATTGGCGTAAGTCCATTGCGCCGGCGGCACATTGTTCGCCATTGCGGCGTTTTCCGCCGGCATGCCGAATGCGTCCCAGCCCATAGGCATCAGGACGTTGTAGCCGTTCATCCGTAGGTAGCGGTACATCACGTCATTGATCGTGTAATTGCGCACATGGCCCATGTGCAGCTTGCCGGATGGATAGGGCAGCATCGAGCAGGCGTAGAATTTTTTCTTGTCCTTGCCGTTTTTATCCTTGGCATGTTCGACCGCCTTATAAGCGTCGGTTGCCTGCCAATGGTCGTGCGCCGATTTTTCTACGTCGGCGGGGCTGTATTTATCTTGCATGACGGATGGAGCCAAAAGTGAGGGTGAATGTAGATACGAACCCGTGATTATACTGGTTCGACCACCCGGATGGCGTGTCGGTGGCGGGGCAATTGCGGCAGTAATCCTGCGGGAGTCAGGCCAACTTCAGTTCCAGCGCGGGATTTTCGCCGTAATCTGCATAGCGTTCGTTGATTCCTTCGATACAGAAGGCCATATCTTCGAGAATGTGCGGGGCATTTTTGCGCAGGATGTCGGCGTGATCGACGACGATTTGCAGTTTTTCAGCCGGTTTCAGGCGGAACCGCGTCATGCCGTCTTCGTCGCGCAGATAGCTGAGGCAATCGACCCAAGCATCCATATTACAGCCGTAGAAGTCGGGGAAGCCGAATGCCGTCATGCATGTGGCATGAAAGTCATTCCAGTCGGCGATGGTTTCGCCATTCAAATGTACGACGGCCATGATCTATTTTTGTGTGGACGGCATGTCTGTGACGAAGCCGAGTTTGGTCAAGCCATTGCCTTGCGCGGCCGCCATCACCTGCGCAATGACTTCGTAGCGAGTGCCTTTGTCGGCACGCAGTTGCAATTGCGGTTGCGGCTGCTGTTTGGCCGCAATGGAAAATCTGTTCGTCAGTTCGTTCTGGGTAACGGCATCGTTGTTCCAGAAAATCGCGCCTTCGCCATTGATGGAGAGCGAAATGGTGGTCGGTTCTGTCGGTGCCGGTGCCGATTGCGCACTCGGCAAATCGAGCTTGATGGCGTGGGTAAACAGCGGCGCGGTGATGATGAAGATCACCAGCAGCACCAGCATCACGTCCACCATCGGCGTGACGTTGATATCCGCCATCGGTGCCGGCTGTTTGTTGTCGCTGAATCCACCGAATGCCATATTGCCCTCTTATTTTCCGACCCGCGTACCGGTTGTCAGGTAGGCGTGCAAGTCGTGCGCAAACGCATCCAGTTCGGCCAGCGTGATGCGATTGACGCGTGTGAATGCGTTGTAGGCCAGCACGGCTGGAATTGCTACGGCCAGACCGAGCGCCGTCATGATCAGGGCTTCGCCGACCGGGCCGGCAACTTTGTCGATCTGCACGGTGCCGGATGCGGAAACCGCCACCAGCGCATGGTAAATCCCCCATACGGTGCCGAACAGGCCGATAAAAGGTGCGGTGGAACCCACCGAGGCCAGCAGCGTCAGGCCGTTTTCGAGGCGGGACGAGACGCGATTGATTTCCTGGCGCAGGGTGCGCGTAATCAATTCGCCCGGATCGGTATTGGCGTTGAGTGAATTGGCGTGCGGCTTGATGTTGGCGGCTTCGGCGCTTTGCGCTGCCAGCGGCGTATAGACGTTTTCGCTATCCGTCAGCTTGATGGCGGCGATGGCGTCCGGCAGCGTCGGCGCCTGCCAGAAATTTTCCAGCGCTGCGGCGCTGCGGCGGATGCGCCATGCGCTCCAGCCTTTGGACAGGATGTAATACCAGCTGAGTATCGACATGATCAACAGCGCATAAGCGACTGCGTGCGACACCGCATCGCCCTGTGCCCAGTAATGCGACAAACCCAATCCTTGCTCTGCGACAGTGGAATTCATGTTTTCGATCTGGGTAAACCAGGTTGCGATTGATCGGTTGCCAGCCTGCGCTTAACGCAAACCCAGCACATCCTGCATGTCGTACAAGCCGCTTTTCTTGTCGGCCAGGAAGCGCGCCGCACGCAGGCTGCCGTGCGCATACGATACGCGGCTCGACGATTTGTGCGAAATCTCGATGCGTTCACCGTCGCCGGCAAACAATACCGTGTGGTCGCCGATGATGTCGCCGCCACGCACGGTGGCAAAGCCGATAGACGACGGATCGCGTGCACCGGTCACGCCTTCGCGCGCCCACACGGCTACATCGTTCAATTCCTTGCCCAATGCGCCTGCAATCACTTCGCCCATCTTGATCGCGGTGCCGGACGGCGCGTCAACCTTGTTGCGATGATGTGCTTCGATGATTTCGATGTCGTAGCCTTCGGAAAAATTCTTCGCAGCCATTTCCAGCAATTTCATCGTCACATTGACGCCTACGCTCATGTTCGGTGCGAACATGATGGCGGTTTTTTTTGCTGCCGCTTCAATCGCAGCCTTGCCGGCGGCATCGAATCCTGTCGTGCCTATGATCATCTTGATGCCGTGTGCAGCGCAGTACTCAAGGTGCTTCAGCGTTCCTTCCGGACGCGTGAAGTCGATCAGGAAGCCGGCATCTGCCAAGCCTTTGGCCAAGTCGGATTCGATCAGTACGC
>NZ_JBEBPO010000146.1:0-3605 GCF_040395855.1 Herminiimonas fonticola
CCGTTCGATGGCATGGTCGTTGCCAAGCACATCGCGCTGGGCGAAGCCGTGAAAGAAGACGCTGACATCTTCACGATTTCCGACCTGTCGTCGGTATGGGCCGAAATAGCCGTCTCGGCAAAAGACCTGAATGCAGTACGCGTCGGTGAAAAGGTTATCGTCAAAGCCAGCGCGTTCGATTCCAGCGCATCCGGCACGATAGCCTATGTCGGTTCCTTGCTGGGCGAGCAGACGCGCACGGCGAAAGCCCGCGTCACGCTGGCCAATCCGCAGGGCACATGGCGTCCGGGCCTGTTCGTCAGTATCGAGATTGTTTCCAGTGAAACGTCCGTGCCGGTCAGTGTGTCGGCCGAGGCGCTGCACAGCATCAACGACAAGCCGGTCGTCTTCGTCAAGCTTGCGGACGGCTTCATTGCGCAAGAGGTCACGACTGGCCGCAGTGATGGCAAGTCTGTAGAAATCGTCAAGGGTATGCAGGCGGGCAGCGAATACGCGTCGGCCGGCAGTTTCGTCATCAAATCGGAACTGGGTAAAGCCAGCGCCGAACATACGCATTGATGCGAAAGGCATACCAACATGTTTGAACGTCTTATACGCTTTGCGATTGAACAGCGCTGGCTGGTCATGCTGGCAGTCGCCGGCATGGCTGCGCTGGGTATTTACAATTATCAAAAACTGCCTATCGATGCAGTGCCTGACATTACCAATGTACAGGTGCAGATCAATACCTCGGCGCCGGGTTATTCGCCGCTGGAAACCGAACAGCGCATTACCTTTCCCATCGAAACCGTGATGGCCGGCTTGCCGAATCTGGAGCAGACGCGTTCGCTGTCGCGTTACGGCCTGTCGCAAGTCACGGTGATTTTCAAGGATGGCACCGACATTTATTTTGCGCGCCAGATGGTCAATGAGCGGATTCAGGAAGCGCAGCAAAATCTGCCGCCCGGCATCGCGCCGGCCATGGGACCGATCTCAACCGGCCTCGGCGAGATTTATCTGTGGACGGTGGAAGCGAAAGAGGGCGCGAAGAAGGCGGATGGTTCCGCGTATACGCCGGCCGATCTGCGCGAGATCCAGGACTGGATCATCAAACCGCAGTTGCGCAATGTCAGTGGCGTTACGGAAATCAATTCGATCGGCGGTTTCGCCAAGGAATACCAGGTCGCACCGGTGCCGGAACGGCTGGCGTCCTACGGCCTGAGCTTGCAGGACATCGTTACCGCGCTGGAACGCAACAACGGCAACGTCGGCGCCGGCTATATAGAAAAACGCGGCGAACAATTGCTGATACGCGCACCGGGCCAGGTGCAATCGATGGAGGATATCCGCAACATCATCCTCGGCAATGTACAAGGGGTGGCGATCCGCATCCGCGATATCGGCGAAGTTGAAATCGGCCGTGAGTTGCGCACCGGCGCTGCAACGGAAAATGGCCGCGAAGTCGTGCTGGGCACGGTCTTCATGCTGATAGGGCAGAACAGCCGCACCGTTTCGCAAGCTGTAGACAGGAAGATGGTCGACATCAATCGCACCCTGCCGGCAGGCGTACAGGCGATCACCGTCTACGACCGCACCGTACTGGTCGATAAGGCCATCAGCACCGTGAAGAAGAATTTGCTCGAAGGCGCGGTGCTGGTCATTGTGGTGCTGTTCATCTTCCTCGGCAATTTCCGTGCGGCGATCATTACCGCGATGGTGATTCCATTGTCGATGCTGTTTACGTTCACGGGCATGGTGAATTATCACGTTAGCGCCAATCTGATGAGCCTGGGTGCACTGGATTTCGGCATCATCGTGGATGGTGCTGTCGTCATCGTCGAGAACTGCGTGCGCAGATTGGCTCACGCGCAGGCGCATCATGGCCGCGCGCTCACGCGTACCGAACGATTCCATGAAGTCTTTGTAGCCGCGAAGGAAGCGCGACGCCCGCTGATCTTCGGCCAGTTGATCATCATGGCCGTTTATCTGCCTATCTTTGCACTGACCGGCGTCGAAGGGCGCATGTTCCATCCGATGGCATTTACCGTCGTCATCGCTCTGGTCGGCGCGATGATCCTGTCGATTACCTTTATCCCGGCTGCGATCGCCTTGTTCATAGATGGCAAAGTTGAGGAAAAAGAAAATCGCCTGATGCAGCAAGCGCGCACATGGTATGCATCTGCGCTGGATAGCGTCATGGCCAACAAGCCGGTTGTCCTGACTTTTGCTGCCGTGCTGGTCGTTCTGTCCGGCCTGCTCGCGACCCGTATGGGTAGCGAGTTCGTGCCGAATCTGAATGAAGGGGATTTTGCCATCCAGGCCTTGCGCATTCCCGGCACCAGCCTTTCGCAATCGGTCGCCATGCAGCAGCAACTGGAAAAAACGCTGAAGGAAAAACATCCGGAAATCGAGCGCATCTTTGCCCGTACCGGCACGGCGGAGATTGCATCCGACCCCATGCCGCCGAATATTTCCGACGGCTACATCATGCTCAAGCCGCAGAATCAATGGCCGGAACCACGGAAGACGCGCGATGAATTACTGGCTGCCGTGCAAAAAACCGTCACCGGCCTGCCGGGCAGCAATTACGAATTCTCGCAACCTATCCAGTTGCGCTTCAATGAATTGATCTCCGGCGTGCGCAGCGATGTCGCGGTCAAATTGTTCGGCGACGACATGGATGTGCTCAACGACACCGCCAGTAAAGTGGCGACTGTGATGGGGGGAATTCCCGGTGCGGCTGAAGTGAAGGTAGAGCAAACCACCGGCCTGCCGATGTTGACGGTGAACATAGATCGCGAAAAAACCGCGCGCTACGGTTTGAATATCGCCGATGTGCAGGACACGGTTGCCACTGCAGTCGGCGGCAAGGAAGCCGGTACGCTGTTCCAGGGCGACCGCCGTTTCAATATCATCGTCCGTTTGCCTGAGCACATACGCAACGATCTGGATGCCATCAAACGCCTGCCGATTTCACTGCCGCGCACGCAAGGCAGCGAGAGCAAGACCAGTTACATTCCGCTCGGCGAAGTCGTCACGCTGGATGTGGCGCCTGGGCCGAATCAGATCAGTCGGGAAGACGGCAAGCGTCGCATTGTCATCAGCGCCAATGTGCGGGGCCGCGACATTGGTTCCTTCGTCGCCGATGCAGAAGAAAAAATTCGGCAGCAGGTAACAATACCGAGCGGTTACTGGACGACCTGGGGCGGACAGTTCGAGCAGCTGCAATCGGCCACGCAACGCCTGAAAATCGTGATTCCGGTCACCTTGTTGCTGGTGTTCGTACTGCTGTTTGCGATGTTCGGCAACATCAAGGACGGTTTGCTGGTCTTCAGTGGCATTCCGTTTGCACTGACCGGCGGCATCATTGCCTTGTGGCTGCGCGATATACCGATGTCGATTTCTGCAGCAGTCGGCTTTATCGCCCTGTCAGGGGTTGCTGTTCTGAATGGGCTGGTGATGATTTCCTTCATCCGCAGCTTGCGCGAAGAAGGGCGTGCGCTGGAAGAGGCGGTACGCGATGGCGCGCTGACGCGCTTGCGCCCGGTATTGATGACCGCGCTGGTAGCCTCGCTCGGTTTCATTCCGATGGCAATTGCCACCGGAACCGGAGCAGAAGTGCAGCG
>NZ_JBEBPO010000147.1:0-3459 GCF_040395855.1 Herminiimonas fonticola
TGCTTCTTTCAGAAAAACAAAAAGCCCGCGTGTGCGGGCTTTTGTATTTTGGCGGAGAGAGGGGGATTCGAACCCCCGGTAGGCTATGAACCTACACACGCTTTCCAGGCGTGCGACTTAAACCACTCATCCATCTCTCCTGAATTCGATATTCGCAGGACTGCTTTTTAGCGAAGCCGCTGATTATAGCAAAATTTTCCTGAAAAAGGCCGGTTTTCCCACCCTGCCCTTTTCAATCGGGCATAAAAAAGCCGCCACAGCTTGTAACTGCGACGGCTTTTTATTGAACGGCAGGCCAATGGTTTTTTATTGTGCCTGCTTCAGCTGCTCCAGGATTGCCGGATTTTCCAGTGTCGAGATATCTTGCGTAATCGCTTCATCCTTGGCCAGCACACGCAGCAGGCGGCGCATGATTTTTCCGGAGCGCGTCTTCGGTAGATTGTCACCAAAACGGATTTCCTTCGGCTTGGCGATAGGGCCGATTTCTTTCGCGACCCAGTCGCGCAATTCCTTGGCGATCTGTTTGGCTTCATCGCCTTCCGGTCGTGAGCGCTTGAGAACAACGAAGGCGCAGATCGATTCGCCCGTGGTCTCATCCGGTTTGCCGACCACGGCAGCTTCGGCCACGATAGGATTGGCGACCAGTGCCGATTCGATCTCGGCTGTGCCCATGCGATGACCGGAGATATTCAACACGTCATCGATACGGCCGGTGATGGTGAAGTAACCTGTTTCTTCATTGCGAATCGCGCCGTCGCCGGCCAGGTAAGTCGCGCCACCCAATTCTGCCGGGAAGTAGCTCTTGGCAAAGCGCTCCGGATCGTTCCAGATATTGCGGATCATCGCCGGCCATGGGCGCTTGATGACCAACAGGCCACCTTTGCCATTTGGCAGATCATGACCGCCATCATCGACGACGGCAGCGGTAATGCCTGGCAGCGGCAAGGTGCAGGAGCCCGGCACCATAGGCGTTGCACCCGGCAATGGCGAAATGACGTGACCGCCAGTTTCCGTTTGCCAGAACGTATCGGCAATCGGGCAACGTTCGCCGCCGATATTTTTGTAGTACCACATCCATGCTTCCGGATTGATCGGTTCGCCAACGGAGCCGAGCAGACGCAAGCTGCTGAGATCGTATTTGCTCGGATGTACGGATGGGTCAGCTTCTGCGGCCTTGATCAGCGAACGGATTGCGGTTGGCGCAGTGTAGAAAATCGACACCTTGTGCTTTTGCACCATGTCCCAGAAACGGCCTGCGTTCGGGAACATCGGCACGCCTTCAAACACAATCTGCGTTGCGCCAACGGCGAGCGGGCCGTAGGTAACGTAAGTGTGTCCTGTAACCCAGCCAATGTCGGCTGTGCACCAGTAGACATCGTTCGGCTTGATGTCAAATACCCATTTCATCGTCAGCATCGCCCACAGCAGATAACCGGCGGAGGAATGTTGTACGCCTTTTGGCTTGCCGGTCGAACCGGATGTGTAAAGGATGAACAGCGGATGTTCGGCGCCGACAGCAACCGGTTCGCATTCTGTCGCTTGTTTTTCAACGAGGTCGTGCAACCAGATGTCGCGGTCTTTGACAAATTTAACGTCACCGCCTGTGCGCTGATACACAACAACGTTGCGGATGGTGTCGCAATCACCCATCGCCAGTGCTTCATCGACAATGGCTTTCAAGGGAAGGCTCTTGCCGCCGCGTACCTGATAATCTGCGGTCAGCACGGCCACTGCACCTGCATCGATGATGCGTTCATGCAGCGATTTGGCAGAAAAACCGCCGAACACGACCGAGTGTGTCGCGCCTATGCGTGCGCAGGCTTGCATTGCAGCGATGCCATCGATAGACATCGGCATGTAAATGATGACGCGATCGCCCTTCTTGATATCCAGCGATTTAAGGCCATTGGCGAATTTGCAGACGCGTTCGTACAACTCTTTATAGGTAGCGCGTGTAACTTTGCCGTCATCTGCCTCAAAAATGATCGCAACCTTGTCGGCATTGCCGTTGGTCAGGTGCCTATCCAGGCAGTTCCAGGAGACGTTCAGCTCACCGTCTTCAAACCATTTATAAAAAGGCGCATTGGACTCATCGAGTTTCTTGGTGAACGGCTTGGTCCAGTGAAGGTTCTGCTGCGCAAGGCGCGCCCAGAAGCCTTCGTAATCGTCGGCCGCTTCCGCGCACAGGGCGCGATACGCTTCCATACCACTGATGGCAGCGTTATTGACGAAATCCACGGGCGGATTAAATACCCGCTCCTCCTGTTTGAAGCTCTCGATACTGGACATTGTCCCCTCCGTTACGGATTTTATTTGTTACCCACAATATGCTTTTACGCTTACTGAAGCCTTACATTAAGCTGACTACGTAATCCGACCGCGTAATCCGACATTGAACTTGCCCTTGCACTGTGGCGCTGTACGGCAAAAACCGCGAGCGCGTGTAAAATGCAGGCTTCCATTCGTCATCTGTTACACCAACGCATCTCATGAATCCATCTTCCCGTATTGACGATTCAACAGTGAAAAGACGCATTCATGCACTCGCCAATTTTATCTTCATGACGCGCTGGCTGCAGCTGCCATTGTATCCGGGTCTGATTCTGGCGCAATGCGCCTACCCTTTCCACTTCGCCAATCACAGGATGACGAACAGCAATCCCTTGAATCAATCCTCCCACTAACGCTCACAGCCGACACTGCCATGACTATCATTAAACAAGACGATTTGATCGAATCCGTTGCCGCAGCCCTGCAATACATCAGCTATTACCATCCGCAGGATTACATCCAGCATCTGGCGCGCGCATATGAAGCAGAACAAAGTCCGGCGGCCAAAGATGCAATTGCGCAGATCCTGACCAATTCGCGCATGTGCGCGGAAGGCAAGCGGCCGATTTGCCAGGATACCGGCATCGTCAATGTATTCCTGAAAATCGGCATGAGCGTCAAGCTGGAAGGTTTCACCGGTTCGATCGCCGACGCGGTCAATGAAGGCGTGCGTCAAGCCTACAACCATCCGGACAACAAACTGCGCGCATCGATCGTGGCTGATCCGCATTTCGAGCGCAAGAACACCAAAGACAACACTCCCGCCGTCGTACACATGGAACTGGTGCCGGGCAATACGATAGACGTGCAAGTCGCAGCCAAGGGCGGCGGCTCGGAAAACAAATCGAAATTCGTCATGCTCAATCCATCCGATTCGCTGGTCGATTGGGTCATGCAGACCGTGCCGCAGATGGGCGCCGGCTGGTGTCCGCCTGGCATGCTCGGCATCGGCATAGGCGGCACAGCAGAACGTGCGATGCTGATGGCGAAACAGGTGTTGATGGAAGACATCGACATGTATGAACTGAAAAAACGCGGCCCGCAAAACAAGACCGAAGAATTGCGCATCGAATTGTGCGACAAAATCAATTCGCTCGGCATAGGCGCGCAAGGCCTGGGCGGTTTGAC
>NZ_JBEBPO010000148.1:0-3362 GCF_040395855.1 Herminiimonas fonticola
GAAGTGCCCTTGCGATTGCCGGTCAGATAGTTCACCTGGAAGATGCTGGTTTGCATGGTCAGCGGCTTGATGACAATACGCGAACCTTCCACCTTGTAGTCGTAACCGTACAAATCCTTGATCGCATCCAGTGCCTCGAACAAGGTCACGTCCTTCAGATTGGCCGATATCGTTCCGCTCACCTCTGGATGAACCAGCATGTTGTAGCGCGTACCGATCACGATCGAATTGAAGAACTGGCTGGCCTGCACATTATTGAAAGCCAGGCTGAAGCGCTCTTCCAGCGGTTGCCGCACTTGCGGCATCTCGATATTAATCGGCGGCAGAAGCGCGGCAGCAACCGCATCCTGTTTTGCCGGCTGGACGCTTGCCTGAGCAGCCTTGCTCATCTCGGCATTCATCAAATCGTAGGTTTCCCGTTTGGATGTCGGTGCTGCACATCCAGCGATAGAAATGACCACTGTGGCTAATAGAATTTTACGCACGCTTGCCTACCTCTTCACTTCCGATTATCAGGATTTTGACGGCCATGAGCAGACGTCAATCGCTTACCAATACCTGGGAACAGTTTCAACGTTTGAAGCTCGCCGCCATTGCGCAACACCACTTCGCTTTCAGTAATCTTTACCAAAGTAGAGCCGTTGAACTTCTCACCCAATTTGACAGTCTGGCCGCTGATGATGGCCGCTCTGCGCGTCGGCGAAATAAACACCGATTGCAAAACCGTCTCACCGCTGGTGCCTGCTGCTCCGTCCTGCATCAGCAGGCTGGGCGGTTGCGTTGGGTCGCGCAATTGTTGTGCCCACGCTGGAAGCCATGTCAGACTGCCGGCCAGCACGATCAGCAATATGCGCGGGCTCATAGATTCAGCCATTTCTTGTCCAGGCTTAATGTAAACAGCGTCAAGGTCAGCGTTCCCTTCGGATAATCGTCCACCGCCAATTCCGCATTTCCCCAGAATATCTGCCATGGCATGTCTTCCAGCGATTTCATGTAAGCCATCATGTCCATGTAACTGCCTTGAACCTTGAGTTCTACCGTATGTTTGAAAACGCCTTTCACGGCATCAGGCTCTTCATCCGGCAACGACGTTGTCAACACATCGGGCGCCGGCTTTTCATCTGCATCGACGACGTCATTCAATCTTTTCACCGGCAGCGTTTTCAGCGACAGCAAAAGGAGCTTGTCATTCTTCTTCAATACGCTTTCAAGCAAGGCTGCCATCCTGTCCGGCGGAACCAGGCCCTTCTGCACATCGCCCAGGGCATCGTTCATCTGCTGCGCACGTTGCCGCAAGGCCTGCATGCGCATGCGAACGTCGTAATCCGGATCGTTTTCCTGCGCTTTCACTCTTTGCTGAATCTGATGCTGAATATCGGCGATCTGCGCCTGTTGCTCCTTGATCTTCTGCGACAACTTGCTCTGCTTCGCATATTGCGGATCAAGCAGCGTTGCATTAATCAGCAGCACCAGAATCAGCACGGCGATTGTAAAAATGATGGCGCGCTCGCGCAGGGACATGGCATCGATCTTCAAGGCCAGTTTGTGCCATGCCTGCTTCATTTGCCTTCTCCTGCTGCTTTGCGTAACTGTCCTTGCAGATTGACCACCGGTTGACTGAAAATATCCGACTCGTCAGCCAGGCCTTTTTGCGTTTTTACACTGGAAGAATGCAGACTGAAATTGATGTAGGCAGCCGGTGCAGCCGGTTTTTCTCCCGACGCCAGCGGCTTGTCGCTCTTGGGCAGCTGCATTTCCAGCGTGGAAAAAGAAGCGCCCTGCATGACCGGCTCCGACTTCAGTCGTGTCAGATAGGCCGGCACCAGCTCCGGACGCAAGGCGCCGCCCTGCAGTGAAATCGCACTGCCGGCGCCCTGTATCGTGAAGCCGGTCAACCATATGCCATCAATGATCTGATGCGCAAATGCGCGCAGGTAATCGGCATAGCCGTCGGTATTACCCAACTCACCCTTGCGTAAAACATCCGACACCTGTTGCAGGGACTTCACTTGCGCTTCGGCCCGCCGCAATCTGGCTTCCAGCCGCATGTCCTTTTCTCGCGGCGCATAGTCTGCTGTCACCTTCGCCAACTGGTTCTGCGCCAGCTGCAATTGCGTTGTCACCGACTTCTGCTCGTTCTGCAATGCAGACAACTGATAGGACGCATAGGCAGTCAGCAGCAAGGCTGCCACCAGAATGACGCCCAATACCTGCACCATCGTCAGCGCGGAAAAATGCTTTTCCTGCTTGAGGAAAATTGGATTGAATAAATTGATCTGCTGACTCATAGCGCTACCATTTCCTGCCGCAATGCGGCACCCAGAACCATGAAATAGCGCTGCTGCATCTCCAGGGATTTTAATTCCGGCGTTTTTGTGAAATCCAGAATCGTTGCAAGATTCAGAATCTCAACCGGGATATACAAATTTTCAGTCAGATGGGAAACCAGATTTTCAGCTTCTCCATGCAGCGGTGCCAGCATCAGTTTCGACAGGGCTATATAGTGGTATTGCCGTTCAAAATAATCCAGTGAGCGTTGCAGCTCCAGTGTCACGCGTTCGTGATAGGCCTGTCTCTGTTCTTCGTCCGTTTGCATCAATTGCTCAAGCGTGACATCGATACGGCGTGACAGATAAAGCTCGCCGGCGTAAGTCATGGTCAACAGGCCGCCTTCCCCATTGAATGACAACAGCGCCACACCGCGCTCCGGTTGCTCCAGCAAGGCCGCCAGATTGCGTTGCGCCATCTCGGGAATGTCAATTACGCGCAAAGAAATTTTCGTGTCGCTGAACAGCGCCTGCCGCTGTTCGATCAATTGATTACGCGCCGCCACCGCATACATCTGATGATTGCGATTACCTGCATTTTTGTCGAGCGGGACATCCAGTACATCGACCGTTGCATCGTCGATATGAAAATCCAGCATATCTTTCAAACGCCAGCGTATTGCCGTCTTCAATTCATCGGCAGGCACATTGGGAGCTTCAACCGACAGCAATTGATATTCATTGGCCGCCAGCAGATTGATGCAGTGATAGCGCTCCGCATGCAACTCCTTGGCGAGTTTCTCCAGTACGGCCGGAACCTCCGCCCCTTGCAATGCAAACGAAGTCGCCAATTCCACCACCGGCCTCGCCGAAGGCGAGCGCTTTACATTGGCAACCCTGATGCTATCCGACTGTATACATACAGCCATCCAGTCTGCGATCTTGTTATTTTTTCTGAACAAACTCATCCTGAAATTTTCGTCTAGAACCTGCGTGAACTTAGGGGATTAAACTATTGATGTCAATCGCTTTTCCGTCTCACGGCATCATAAAAAGAAAAGGAAAACGATTAACAACGTATTTGTAAATTTTCGT
>NZ_JBEBPO010000149.1:0-3295 GCF_040395855.1 Herminiimonas fonticola
GCCGAAATTTTTGCATCCTTGCCGACGAATACTTGCTGCGCATTCATAACCGCTGCATTTTTGCCCTGGTAATCGCCACCGATCAACGCAGTGCCACCACCGTTCTGCCCACTGACATCGACACGCGCATCGCCCATCAGTCCGACCTGTTCACCAAGTACCTGTACTTCGCCACCGATATCGACACCCGTCGCGGTCGTCACACTGCCGGCTTCCAGCAATGTCTTGCGCGTGGACTTCAAGATGATCTTGCCGTTCTCACCGATCACTGCACTGTTGGCGTTGAGCGTGCCGCGTTGATTGACGAGTGCGCCGTAAATACCGATTCTGCCGCCTTGTGCGATCACCTCGCCAATATTGATCGCCTGATTTTCCGGCGCAGATACCACCACATGCATGCCAGGATTGGATGAGTCCGCCAGTTGCACGCTATGTCCTGCGGCCAGCACAACCTCGCCTTGCGGTGAAGTAATGATGCCGTTGTTAGTAACGTCAGGCGCAATCAGGAAAACCTTGCCGCCGGATGGCGTCGTAATGGCGCCTTCGTTGACCAC
Organism: Herminiimonas fonticola; assembly: GCF_040395855.1. Taxonomy (GTDB): domain Bacteria; phylum Pseudomonadota; class Gammaproteobacteria; order Burkholderiales; family Burkholderiaceae_D; genus Oxalicibacterium; species Oxalicibacterium fonticola_A. Next base: position 555 of record NZ_JBEBPO010000149.1, read on the forward strand.
GCTGGCGGCATTGGCACCGGCAAAGAATTTATTTTTTCCGGCAAGGAAATCAGCGTTCGCGATATCCAGCGTCGATGCAAGCAGGCCAGCGACATTCACCTGCGCGCCTGCGCCAAACAAAATGCCGTTCGGGTTGATCAGGTAGACGTGTCCATTTGACTGCAATGCGCCCATGATGCGGCTCGGGTCTTGTCCCGTGATGCGATTGAGCACGGCACTATTGCTGCTCTGCTGCAGGAAGCGCACGATCTCGCCTTGTGCGATTGAAAAACTACTCCAGTTGATGATTGCATTCGGGCTGTTGGTAATCGAGAAAACATTTCCGTTCTGAGAAAACGTTACCTGTCCGTTCACCACAGTTGGATTCATCGGCGTAGCAGTGGCGACACCCGTTGCACCCAGGCAGACCGCGAGCAATAGCGGCAAAAGCTTGAGCCGCATTGGCAGCGATGAAGGCCGAGTGAATGTGCGCGTCATATTCGTTGGCGTGATTTTCATGATGTCCTCAGAAAGACAGGCTGAGACGTGCATGTACACGATCGTCGCCTTTTTGTGTCTCACTCGCTTCTGCATGCAGCACATGGCCGTAATCCACCTGGAAGTTGACCCTGTTGCCGAGCTGCATACGCAAACCCAGGCCGACACTGCTGATGGCGATGTTGCGGAACTCACCGGGCAATGCGCGATTACGCGTGAGGTAGGCGCTGTCATAAAACGCCAGTACACGACATTGCCAATTTCCATTCCGGCACAAAGGCGCTGAATACACTTCAAAGTTGGCTGCCACACCGGAGTCATTCGACACTTCACGCTCGTTAAAACCGCGTACCGAACTCGCACCGCCTGCACCGAACTGCTCGCCCGGAATCAATGCATCCCTGGTGTACTGACCATTGACGATCACGCGCGCCAGCCAGTCTGAAGGCAAAGCCTGCGTCGCGCTCGCAGCAAAACGCAGAGCGGTGTAATTGTCAGTCGCATCGAAACGGACACGATCGAAATCCTGTTGGCGCCCGCGCGTGCCGCCGGCAATGTTATGCAACAGCGTCAAACCGAAACTTGCATCGCCATTCGTCAGTGCCCAGTTACCCTGATAGCCGACGCTAAGCGGATGCACGGTAATGTCATTGCCCAGTTCTACCCCGAGCAATTGCATGCTGTTTTTATATTCCTTGTAGTCCACGCCATACACCAGCTTCGATTCGTAATTGCCTGCGGTCGGCAAGTTCTGGTTATAGCGCGCGCCATACATGGAACCTTTGCCGCTTACCGCAACATCAAAAATCCCCGCCGTAACCGTACCCGCATCCACATCCGAATAACTGGCGAAAAAATCCATCGAATCGCCGAGCGCATACAAGGGCAGGTGATACCCGACGCCATACACGCCCACGCTGCTCGGTTCTTCCAGCGTCGTCGTGTACTGCAGGCTCAACACATGGTCGCGCCCGAACAGGTTTGCATTCTGCAGCACGACGCCGGCATGCGTCCTGCCGGTCGCGACCGTACCGGTATTGTCGAGATTGAGCGTCGTTGACCAGATCGATTCATCCGTCACCGCCAGCGTTGCATCGACCTCGCCGTCCTGCGCGCTACTCTTCATCTTCATGATGATTTTTTTGGCGGGATTTTCATTTGCCAGTTTCAGGCTTTTTGAAACGGACTTCAGATCAGGAGTTTCTCCCTCGCGCAAACCTGGCAAGCTGTTGCGTATATTCGCATCGGTGAAATGCTGATTGCCTTCAATCACCACGTTGCCGATTTTGGTTTGCACCACATTCAAAATCACCACGCCCTGATTCAGTTCTTGCTCGGGTAAATCGATACGTACCAATTGATAGCCGCGCGCGTGATATGCCGCCTCCAGCGCTTCCAGTGCGCCCATCACATCGGCAAAATCGCGCTGCCTGCCTACGAAGGGAGCAACCGTGCTGTCGAGAGTTTGCGCCGACAACAAAGTATTGCCGCGTACTTCAAAACGGTTGATATCGAAATGGGGGGAAGCGTCTGCGGCAAGAACAGTAGTGCTGGCAGCAACGCTCAACAACGCGCCAGCCAGCAGGGGGATTAAACCGGATTTCATTTGTGCGCCCTGAGTGCGGAATTATTATGTTTTTGATCGGCCGCACCCTTGGACAACAATTTGGCATGGCACAAAAGAAAGTGTACCGATTTTGTATTTCCGAAAGGGAATTTTGAAAAGATAAATCAACGAATGCGGCATCAACGCCACAGTCCATCGACAACATCCAGATCGCCGAAAGCCGATGCACCGATGCAGTGCACGGAAAGCCATTTCTAGTCACGTCATGCGTAAGACGCAGCGCAATGACTGACGACAGATTGAAGACATGAAGCGCTGCCATACCTGTCATCGCCAAAACGGGCCTGAGCGAACACATCATGCGCGCCTGCATGCTGCAGTGCGCCACATTTATCCAGGATAAGGAAGGTCGTGGAAGAAACAACCTAATGCTTATTGTCCCCGCAGAGTTTGAGCGACTTCCTTGTGATCACTCTGCAGTGCGTTGTACGGGAGCTCAACGCCCGCCAAACACCGTCTCACCGAATATCTTGTTCTGCCCATGTGGGGCCGAGCGCCAGTATTGCGGCGGCGCTTCGACGGTTGCACCAAGCGCAGCCGCCGCATGCCAGGGCCAGCGCGGATCATACAAAATACCACGCGCCAACGCGATGAAGTCGGCCTTGCCACTGGCGATAATTTCTTCCGCCTGTTGCGG
>NZ_JBEBPO010000150.1:0-3237 GCF_040395855.1 Herminiimonas fonticola
TGGACTGGCTCTGAAAATGTTCATGACTTCAGCGGGATGAATGTCGTATGCGCATGTTCAGGTCGGATCGACTATGCCCTTTGCAATCATGCGCAATGCCGTCATGCTCGGAATGAAAAAGTAATCGCCGCCGCGCGTTTCCACCAGACGCGGAATCCGGTTCAGGAAAAATGGTGCCTCGTCGCTGTCCGGTTCGACCGGCAGCACGGCCTTGCTCGGATACTCATCACCATGATTGCCGAGGATGATTTCCTTGTCGTTCGCGGCCTTGAAATCGTTGCCGTAGTTGATCCACTGCTGTTGCACAAATTCAAACTGCCGGTTGATGCTGGCGTTGAGCATCATGATTACAATGCCGTGATTACCATCGTCGCGCGTGGCATCCCTGACTTCACCATATGGCAAGCCGCGCCGTATCACGCGGCGACGATTCGATAGCGCACCTGGCGTATCGAAAGCCCTGGGCGTCAGTTCCAGCGAAGCTCGCGGATTGATACGGCGCAGATGCGCGCTGAACGGGCATTTGGCACCATGCATATCGTTATCGAAGGTAAATCCGCTCAGCATCCTGTCACGCTCCTGCGGCGTCGCCTGACTGAATCTGGCATCCCACTCCGCCTTGCTGCCGGCATCCGGCGCCGATACCAGCGGTGCGCCGTTGTCGCGCCAGCGGCCGACGAATTTCGCTGCCAGTAACTCCTTGCCGCCCGGGTACTTGCTGCCTTCCTGTTCGAGGTAGGCATTAAAGCTGCCCACGTTTTCATGCAGCTTGCGATACACCATGAAAGTACCGTTGCGCGACAACAGTTGCGGCGCCGGTGCAATCGGATATTCTTCCGCTTCGTCGCGATGGCCAAGAATGAATTCACCGGTCGCCAGCGGCGCCCACTGCCCGCCCTTGATCTGCTTGCCGCGCCCAAGCACGCGCTCCGGCCTGCCGGGCAAACCTTCAAATACCGGATCGCCTATGCCGTCGGTATAACCGAAATGTTCCTTGCTGGTCGCCCTGCCGTTTTCAAACACGGCGTGCACATCCTGAAACGGCAAATGTTCATTACCATCATCGCCACGATGGCCGGACAGGATCGCCACCCCGCCTGCACTATGAATCACCAAGCCCTGCAACCATTCGTATTGCCTGTGCACATCGGCCAGCGATTGTCCGTTGATCGAAACCCATACATGCACGTCCTTGTGGAAATCGCGCTCCCGGCTTTCTTTCCAGATCGGATCCCAGTATTCAGGTGCGCTGCGTTTGTCGTCGCCGAGGATATCCACACGCTTTTTCATGCCCATTACGAATTCCATCGGAAAACCGATCAGCGATGCACGCGGCAATTCGAGCACCTTGAGACCCGGATAGGTAAAGGCGATGTTGGTGGTCACTAGCGGCTTTTCAATCGGATTCGGTCCTTCACCCCAATTCACTGCCGTCGTCACCTGTTCAGTCACCGCACGCACGAATTCGCGGCCGCGCGCACCATCGCGAATATTCAAAAAAATGTAGCGTGCAAAAGGAAAGTTGTAGCGACCATAGGCACGAATCACATTGCCCTGGATATCCATCAAATCCAGAATTTTTTTCACGGCAATATCCTTTATTGTTTTTGCAGACCGGATTGCCCCGGCAGCCAGCTCGGCCCCGCCAGATTCGCCGGCTCGACACGTTGCACGAATGCCTGATACGCCTGCTGCAATTGTGCTGCCGGCCAGCCCTGATGTTCGCTGACGAAGCGCGAGAATTCCTGTTTCAGATACAGTCCCTTCAATTGTTCCGGCAGCGCTTCATCGTTCGAGCCGACGAAAAACAGTGCAGCACTCAACTGACATTTCCTGATATAGGCAACAAAGCTGTCGGCGTCGTGTACTCGCTCGAAGCCGTAGCAGAATTCCCATAGTTGCCGGATGTCGTCGCCGATCGCCGCCCACATGCCGCGCAGATAGGTATCCGGATCGCCATGAATATTGCAGCACCAGACCAGATATTTGGACTGCAGATGATCTTCCTTCGGCAAGGCCGCACGCCGGAAGCGATCGGAAAAGATCGCCAGGATGTCGTACCAGGTACCGCCGAAATCCGTACCCGGCAAGGATTCGTAATACACATCGTCGAGTACGAAGTAGCGACACAAATAGGTTTGCGGCACCCTGGCCATCGGACTCTGTTCGTTTACTCCCCAATTTTGCAACCGGCGCCGCACTTCATCGCTGTAGGCAGTGCCGCCAAGATGGCCTTTCTGTATCGGCGACAGACAAGTCAGTGCATACGCCTTGTTGCTGACATTCGCCATCCTCAATCTCCCCTTGCCTGATCGGCCAGGCTGACGATAGGTGTCGGCGCCATATCGCCCAGATCGTGTTGCAAGGTGCGCAGCAAGGCCTGATACTGCTTGAAAAATTGATCGGGAGTGACAGCGTGAAACTGCCGGTCGAAATCGAGCAGCGCCGCTTTCAGTTTTTGCGCTGCCTTTACATCGTTGGCCGCCGCCATCGGATAGGCGTTGTAATAGTGATCGGTTTGAATCTGGTTGAACTGGATGTACGAGTGGAAAGGCGTCAGCGGCACCGATTTCGGATAACGAATATTCCATTTCCAGAACAGATCCAGACCGCTCGGAATCGCGAAGGTAAATGAATCCACATACTGCGCCCAGCTACCGTTGAAATTACTGAAAAACAGCATATAGGCATAATGCAGCTTTTCCCTGGGCTGCCGCTCGTCAAGATGCGGAAACTGGTTCTTGCCTATGATGACCCAGCGCGCATAGTGAATCAGCGACAGCGTGATCAAGCCCCTGAGCGTGGCCGGCTTTTTCAGCGCGACCCAGAAAATGAGCTTGTTAATCCACGTCATATACCAGCGTATCGGCGTGATCACATTCATGGCATACGCTTTTCCAGCAATATTCGACATGCCTTCTCCCCTTGTATCCAGCATCTGATGAAATGCACCGGACGACAAACCGATGCACCAGTTTTCCCTGCCCTGACGATAGCTGGCAGGCACGATCAAACTTGCATGACCGGCCGCCTCACATAACGGCCGCCATTTACCTTGAGCACGGCCTTGTATGGATATTTGTATTTCTGATTCGACTTTTTACGGCAGGCAGATTTGCGCAAGATTACATGAAGTGATGCATTTTTTACAATAAAATAAAGGCGGCGATATCATTCCAATTACACAAGCATTTGCTATATTCTTCACTGGTACTGCTCTCTAGCAGACAGCAATCG
>NZ_JBEBPO010000151.1:0-3210 GCF_040395855.1 Herminiimonas fonticola
TTGTCGTTCGAGATGCCGATTTCCGCACCCAAACCATATTCAAAACCGTCTGCAAAGCGCGTCGATGCATTGATCATCACTGAAGCCGAATCGACTTCGCGCAGGAAACGCATTGCCCGTGTGTAATCTTCGGTGACGATGGAGTCGGTGTGCTTGGATGAATACGTGTTGATGTGGTCAATGGCTTCATCCATGTCGGCGACGATCTTGACGGACAGGATCGCGTCCAGATATTCGGTGCTCCAGTCTTCCGCACTGGCTGCGGCCAGGTGCGCATAACCTTGCAGAATGGCGCGTGCTTCGTCGTCGCCGCGCAATTCCACATCCTTGGTCGCATACAGTTTGGCCAGTGCAGGCAGGATGCTCGGTGCAATTGCACGCGCCACCAGCAGAGTTTCCATTGTGTTGCAGGTGCCGTAGCGATGGCATTTTGCATTGAATGAAATATCCAGTGCCTTGGCAGGATCTGCCTTGTCGTCGATATACACATGGCAGATGCCATCCAGATGCTTGATCATCGGCACCTTGGATTCCTTCATCAGGCGTTCGATCAGGCCTTTGCCGCCGCGCGGCACGATCACATCGACGTATTCCGGCATCGTGATCAGTTCGCCGACGGCAGCGCGATCGGTGGTTTCGACTATCTGTACCGCATCGGCTGGCAAGCCGGCGCCGGCCAGGCCTTCACTGACCAGTTTCGCGAGCGCCTGATTGCAATGGATCGCTTCCGAACCGCCGCGCAAGATTGTTGCGTTGCCGCTCTTGATGCACAAGCCTGCCGCGTCTACCGTTACATTGGGCCGTGCTTCGTAAATGATGCCGATTACACCCAGCGGTACGCGCATCTGGCCAACCTGAATGCCGGTCGGGCGATATTTCATGTTCGATATTTCACCGATAGGATCGGGCAGGGAGACGATCTGCTCCAGGCCTTCGGCCATGGTGGCGATTGCCTTGTCGGACAGCGTGAGGCGATCCAGCATGGCCGGTGCCAGACCGTTGGTGCGTGCAGCATCCAGATCTTTTTGATTGGCGACACGCAGTATTTCCGCATCGCGCCGGATTGCCGCCGCGATCAGCGATAAAGCCTGATTCTTGGCAGCCGTATCGGCTTTGGCCATCGCACGCGATGCTTTGCGGGCGCGCTGACCGACTTCTTTCATGTATTGCTTGATGTCCATTTTGCTCAGGAATGATGGGTACTACGATTGATCAATGAATAAAACCTGAAACTGTGAAACGAATTCTGTGCGGCATGTTGCCGTCTGGTTTGCAACATCTATATGGTCGCATGATGTGCGATCGCAAGTGCTGTTGCCGTTCTGCTAGCCGCGTGCGATCTTCAATCCCAGCTGCAGCATCGCATCCCAGGCATCGCCGGAAAACTTCTTGGCGCGCAAACCTTTCACCATCTTATCGATTTGTGCGGCTTCCTGCAGCGCGCTTTCCAGCGTAGCCAGTTTCAAACGGCGCAAAGCCGGTTCGATCAGGCGTTCACGCGGGCCCCAGATGCGATGTTCTTTCGTCAACTGGCTCAAAGGGCGGCCTTGCGCCATGCCGGATTTCAATTTCAGCAAGGTGCGGATTTCTTCAGCCACCGCCCACAACACCAGCGGCAACGCTTCGCCTTCGCCCTGCAAACCTTCCAGCATGCGTACCAGGCGGGCGGTGTCGCCGCTCAGCATCGCTTCGTTCAGCTTGAAGACATCGTAGCGTGCCACATTCAGCACTGCATCGTGTACCTGCTCGAAATTCAGCGGGCCTGCCGGATACAGCAGTGCGAGCTTCTGGATTTCCTGATGTGCGGCGAGCAGATTGCCCTCGACCCGTTCGGCAATGAAATCCAGACAGGCGCGATCGGCGCTTTGTCCTTGCGCTGCCAGCCGTACGCCCAACCATGCCGGCAATTGCGCGCGTTCGACCAGTGGAATATCGATGAACACGCTGGCTTGCTGCAGGCTCGCAACCCAGGCTGCTTTTTGCGTCGCCCAATCCAGTTTCGGCAAGGTGATCAGCGTGACGTTATCCGGGCTGAGTGAGGCGGCATAATCCTGCAAGGCCTTGCCGCCGTCCTTGCCCGGCTTGCCGGTCGGGATGCGCAGTTCTATCAACTTTTTGTCGCCGAACAGTGATTGCGACTGATTGGCGGCCAGCAGTTCGCCCCATTTGAAACTGCGATCGACCACCAGCACTTCGCGTTCGGAAAAACCTTGCGCGCGCGCTGTCTGGCGTATCTTGTCGGCCGCTTCCAGTGCCAGCAGATGTTCGTCGCTCGTGATGACATACAAGCCGGCCAGCGGCTTGGTCAAATGCGTGGCGAGAGCATCAATGCGCAGTTGCATAAATATGGCTTTGCATTATTTTGCGGTTGCGCTGTCCACCGGCTTGATGGCTGCGATGCGACGCAGGATCTGTTGCACCAGATCCGATTGCATGTCGCGATACAGCATGGCTTCTTCGGCTTCTTTTGCCAGCACCTGGTTTTCGTTATAGCTAAGATCGCGCTTGAGCGAGATCTGCGTCAACGGCATCAGTTCGATATTCTTGTTGTCGCGCACGCGTATGGTCACGCGGTAATACAGCACGTATTCACGCACACGGCCCTGGCTGTTCAGGGACAGAATGACTTTTTCGCGAGTTTCATTCGTGAGGTCGAGGATGGCTTCCGCCTCTTCTGGGCGTTCCTTGATTTCCAGTTCGCCGCTGCCGCGTATATAACGGCGCAATTCGTTACCCAGCGTCGATGTTTCCGGGACGGCGATATACATCGATTTGAAGGGCAGATCGTTGCCGAGGATAGTCCCGCGCAGTTTGAAGCCGCATGCGGACAGCATGACGGTGGAAGCCAGCGCGATACAGAGAAGACGGCGATTTTTTTGCATGGATAATCCTGCCTCTATGAATACTTCAACCCGATACTGTGGACTTTAACGCCATCGATCATGCAACGATGTTGACCAGTTTCCCCGGCACCACGATGATTTTCTTCGGTGTGCCTTCGATGAATTTCTGTACGGCTTCGTTCGCCAGCGCAGCTGCTTCTATCGTGGCCTTGTCGGCATCCTTGGCGATGACGATGCTGCCACGCAGTTTGCCGTTCACCTGAATCATCATTTCGATTTCAGCCTGTTCCAGCGCGCTGGCATCGACTTGCGGCCACGCTGCATCGAGTATATCGCCATGCACTTTGGCAAAACCGAGTTCCTGCCA
>NZ_JBEBPO010000152.1:0-3208 GCF_040395855.1 Herminiimonas fonticola
TAATGCGCATTTTGCGCGTCAAGACAATTTACACAAGGATTGTTGCCTGACATCGCTTTTCCAAATGGAAATAAATGTCAGACGGATAACTTTTTTGTATCTGTGAATGCCGCAAGGAAATTTAGCGGAAGTCGTTTTTCCATGCGCGCAGGGCGGCAAAGACGGCAACCGCGCCCTTGTCGTTCCCGCTTACACGGCCCGCAGCGATCAATTGGTCGGCAATTGCCGGCTCGCGTGCGCGCAGGAAAGGATTGGTCGATTTTTCCAGGCCGATAGTGGAGGGAACGGTAGGTATATCGACTTCGCGTTTTGCCTGCTCGGCCTTGAAACGCGCTGCCAGTGCAGCGTTATCCGGTTCTGCAGCCAGTGCAAAACGCAAATTGGAGATTGTATATTCATGCGCGCAATAGACTTTGGTGTGGTCCGGCAGCGCTGCCAGCTTGTCCAGCGACGCGAGCATCTGCGTCGGCGTGCCCTCAAACAGACGGCCGCAACCTCCGGCGAATAGCGTATCGCCGCAAAACAGCCAGCCTTGCTCCGCTGCGACATAGGCAATGTGCCCCAGCGTGTGACCGGGCACTGCCAATACCGACAAATGCAGATCCAGTTCCGGAATGTTCACGGCATCGCCTTCATCCAGCGGGTGTGAGACGTTGGCAATCGGATCCTTGCGCGGTGCAAAGACTGGCACGTTGAAATGCTGCAAGAGTTTTGCCACGCCGCCAACATGGTCAGCATGATGATGTGTCAGTAGAATAGCGACCAGCGACAGCTGGTGTTTTTCCAGTGCAGCCAGAATCGGCGTCGCATCACCCGGGTCGACCACGGCAGCGTGTACGCCATCGTGGATAATCCACAGATAATTGTCGTTAAAAGCGGGAACGGTCAGTACACTCAACATACGCATGCAAACATTTTCATCGGAAAAACCCATTATATCTCTCAGCTCCTGGCTGGAGACTGCGGCCGGCAATTATGTGCGGAATTGGGAGCATGCGCGTCTGGACGAACTGACGGCAGATATTTTCGGCTTTAACGCCAGCCAGTTCGGTTTGCCGCAAATTCAGGCCTTGCGCGCCAGTCGCATGCCGCATACCTGGTTGACTGATACTAACCTGCCTGCGCCGGCTCAGATGGATGCGGAGCGGCGTATCGTCGTGATCGAGGATTTCGAGGATTTGCCTTTCGCCTCCAGCAGCATAGACTTGATCGTGTTGCCGCATGTACTTGAATTCGCCAAGGAGCCGCATCAGGTCTTGCGTGAAGTCGAGCGGGTGTTGATTCCGGAAGGACAGGTCATTATTTCCGGCTTCAATCCATACAGCTTGTGGGGTGCGCGGCAGTTGGCCGGACGCTTGACCGAGAGCTATTTTCTGCCGGAAGAAGGTGAGTTCATCAGTCCGACACGCTTGAAGGATTGGCTGAAATTGCTGAATATGGAAGTCGGCGATGGCCATCTCGGATGTTATGCGCCACCGTGTGAAACGGAAAAATGGCTGCATCGTTTTTCCTTCATGGAAAACGCGGGCGACAAATGGTGGCCGTTTCTGGGCGCAGTGTATGTGGTGCAGGCGATCAAGCGCGTCAAAGGCATGCGTCTGATCGGGCCGGCATGGAAAACACAAAGGGCCACCGCGCGGCAAGGTGTGCCGGCGACTAACAGAACATCGATCAATAAAAAGTAGAGAACACGGCAAGCATGGAAAAAATTGATATCTTTACCGACGGCGCGTGCAAGGGCAATCCCGGCCGCGGCGGTTGGGGCGCATTGCTTGTCATGGGCGAGCGCGAGAAGGAATTGTTCGGCGGCGAACCCGGCACCACCAATAACCGGATGGAATTGAAAGCGGTAATCGAAGCCTTGAATGCCTTGACGCGTCCATGTGAAGTGGTTGTGCATACCGATAGCCAGTATGTGCAAAAAGGCATCAGCGAATGGATACACGGCTGGAAGGCGCGCGGCTGGAAAACTGCCGCCAAGGCGCCGGTCAAGAATGTCGATTTGTGGCAGGCGCTGGACGCCGCGCAGGCCAGGCACCAGATCGAATGGCGCTGGGTACGTGGCCATAATGGTCACGTCGGCAATGAGCGCGCCGATGCCTTGGCCAATCGCGGCGTGGAAACGGTGAACTCAAATTAAATTGGGTATAAAGAACTACGACCTGCTGCATCGCTTGCCGCCGCCTTCATGTGCAAGCATTGTTAATCCATTTTTGAATACAGATTGAATCATGCGACAAATTGTTCTCGACACTGAAACCACCGGACTCAACCCGCGTTCCGGAGATCGCATTATTGAAATCGGCTGCGTCGAATTAATCGATCGCCGCCTGACCGGCAACAACTTTCATCATTACATCAATCCGGAACGGGATTCCGAAGAAGGCGCGCTGGCGGTGCACGGCTTGACGACTGAATTCCTTAGCGACAAACCGAAGTTTGCCGAGATCGTCGACGAATTTCGCGACTACATCAGCGGCGCAGATGTGATTATTCACAATGCACCGTTCGACGTCGGCTTTCTCGATGCCGAGTTGAAGCGCGTCGAGATGCCGCTGTTCAAGGATCACGTCGGCGAAATCCTCGACACGCTGCAGCAGGCCAAGGAGCTGCATCCGGGCAAGCGCAATTCGCTTGATGCCTTGTGCGACCGTTACGGCGTATCGAATGCACATCGCACCTTGCACGGCGCCTTGCTGGACTCGGAGTTGCTGGCTGAAGTCTATCTGGCGATGACGCGCGGCCAGAATAGCCTGAGCATGGATCTTGGCGGGCCGGATGTCGGCAGCGATGGCGTCGCGCTGGAAATGGTAGCGATCGCTGATGTCTTATTGCAATCCGCAACGGCAGACGAGCTTGCCGAACATGAGTTGGTGATGAAGGGTCTGGACAAGGAAGTCAAAGGCCAGTGCCTGTGGCGCGCAGCAGCAAATTGATACGCGCATGCTTTTGTGAGATAATTTGCGCCGCTTCGGGAGGTTAGCTCAGGGGTAGAGCGATCGCCTCACACGCGATAGGTCACAAGTTCGAAACTTGTACTTCCCACCAGAATTCTGTGGATTGATCTGCAAACAAAAATGCCTGACGGTTTCCCGTCAGGCATTTTTGTTTGTGCAACAGATTATTGCCGGTTCATGGTTTGCATATACTCAAGCGCAAAAATCCAGCGGCAAACGGCGCGGGAAGTGCTGGCCTTTGCCGGGATGAT
>NZ_JBEBPO010000153.1:0-3089 GCF_040395855.1 Herminiimonas fonticola
CCGACAATATTGGTGGTGAAGATGCGTTGCATGCGCGCGGCATCCATCTGATCGACGCGCATCTGCTGTTCCAGTATCCCGGCGTTGTTGACCAGCGCGGTGAGCGTGCCCAGTTCGCTGTCCACGGTTTCAAACATGCGCAGGATGTCGGCCTCGACTGCCATATCGGCTGCAACTGCCATCGCTGTACCGCCGGCCTGTCTGATGCTATCGACTACGGCATCGGCCGCAGCCTTGTTATGCAGATAGTTGATGCATACGGCATAGCCATCGATGCCGCCCAACTTGGCAATTTCCGCACCGATGCCACGGCTGCCTCCGGTGACGATCATCACTTTCTTGCTCATGTACTTCCTCCTGATGGCGTCAAATTTGCATACTGTCAGTCTGCAGTCGTACATTAAAATACCAGCATGTCCGCTTCCAGCCAACCGCCGCGCCAGGATTCATTGCTGTCCGGCTTCGCACCCGTCATCGACCGCAAGACTGAAATTCTGATTCTCGGCAGTTTCCCCGGGGTAGCGTCATTGACGGCGCAGCAATATTACGCGCACCCGCGCAATCAATTCTGGCGTCTGCTCTCGGCCTTGATCGGTGAAGATCTGGTCGCTTTGCCGTACACAGACCGGCTGGATACATTACTGTTCCATCACATCGGCGTATGGGACGTGATCGACGCCTGCGCACGCGAGGGCAGCCTGGATAGCGCCATCCGCGCAGCCAGGCACAATGATTATGCGCAACTCAGGCAATTGGCGCCGGCGCTCACGCGCATAGGCTTTAACGGCAAGACTGCCGGCAAGCAGGAAGCACACTTCGCAGAAGCCGGTTTTCAAACATTCGTGCTGCCGTCTTCTTCGCCTGCCTATGCCGCCATGACATTTGAGCAGAAGCTGGCCGTCTGGCGCGGTATCATGCTGTAAGTTAAAAAATCCTCACACCGAATTCATGCTGATCAAACGTAAATCCATAGAAGCCGACGCCAATCTGAAAAGCGGCCCGGGTAAAAAACCTGCTGCAACCGTCAAACCAAAACCGGCACGAAAAGTAAAATTCGCTCCGGTTACGCTGTCCGAACAGTTCGGCATCCGCTATCTGCATTTCGGTACCGAATGGGTACAGGGCGCAATGCGCATCAGCAAACCCGACTGGATCGAACTCGAATATGCGCAGCAAATGATGGCGTGGATGCTGTTCAACGACAAACCGCAACACATCGTGCAACTTGGCCTGGGTACCGGCGCACTGACCAAATTCAGCTATAAATGGTTCCCCGAGGCGCAGGTCACGGCGGTTGACCTGAATCCTTCCGTCATCACGATCTGCGAAACGATGTTCAAGCTGCCGCCTAACGACGAGCGGCTGAACGTGATCGAAATGGATGCGCTGGAATATGTCAACGATCCGGCCAATCTGGGTCGCATCGATGCCTTGCAGGTCGACGTATACGACGCCACCGCGCGCGGCCCGGTGCTCGATACACCCGAGTTTTATCAATCGTGCGCAGCCTGCCTGACGCCGGACGGCATCATGACGGTGAACCTGTTTGGCGATCATCCAAGCTACGCCAGGAATCTGAGCGCGATGCACTTTGCGTTCGATACCGTGATTTCCCTGCCGGAAGTCCATGACGGCAATGTCATCGCCATCGCCTTCAATACCACGCCGACGCTGGATATTGCAGCACTGTACGAACGCGCGGCGCAGATCACTGCGACCACAAAATTGCCGGCAAAATCCTGGGTCAACGGCATCAAGGCATGGCAGGCACAGCAATAAGCCACCTGCCGTGTGTTAACATCGCTTCACTGTTCCATCTAATGGGTCATGGTCATGCCAACTGCTAGCGCTACACCGATTGCGACGAATAAATCTGCTGCCAAAAAACTGGACATGCAGCAAATTTTCACCTGGCTGCTGGCCGACGGCATCGTCGCCAAGGATGACGTCAAAGCCCTCTATAACCAGTCGCAGGCCATTTACAAGAATGCGTCGATCGCGATGCATCCGCTGGTAGCTGTGGCGCAATGCAAGCTGCTCTCCGCCACGGCGCCGCACAGGCCGGTCACACTGGACTGGCTGACGGAATGGCTGGCCGGCAAGGTCAAGCTGCCGTTCTACCGCATTGATCCGCTGAAGATCGATTTCACCCGCGTGGCCGATGTGATGTCGGCTTCGTATGCGACGCGCTTCCATATCCTGCCGGTCGAAATGACGCCGAGCGAACTGGTCGTGGCGACTTCCGAACCATTCGCCATCGAATGGGAAGCCGAGATCGCCAAGATCACACGCCGCAACGTCAAGCTGGTGATCGCCAATCCGCTCGAAATCGCACAGTACACAACGCAGTTTTTTGCGCTGGCAAAATCGATCAAGGGCGCGAAAAAACTGAACGGCCAGGATCTGGCGCTGCGCAACAACTTCGAGCAACTGGTTGAGCTCGGCAACAGCAGCAAACAGGTCGATGCCAACGATCAGCACATCATCAACATCGTCGACTGGTTGTGGCAATACGCATTCGATCAGCGCGCATCCGATATTCATCTGGAACCGAAGCGCGACCTGTGCGCGATCCGCTTCCGCATCGATGGCGTGCTGCATCAGGTGTATCAGGTGCCGCCCATCGTCATGATCGCGATGACTGCGCGCATCAAACTGCTCGGACGCATGGACGTGATTGAAAAACGCCGCCCGCAGGATGGCCGCATCAAGACGCGCACCAATAACGGCCAGGAAGTCGAATTGCGTTTATCGACGATGCCGACCGCCTTTGGCGAAAAACTGGTGATGCGGATTTTCGATCCCGATGTAGTCGTCAAATCGCTGCCTGAACTCGGCTTTCCACCGGACGATGCAGCACGCTGGGACAAGCTGACCACGCGCCCGCACGGCATTATTCTGGTGACCGGCCCGACCGGCTCCGGCAAGACGACGACCTTGTACACCACGCTGAAAGCACTGGCGACCAGCGAGGTCAATGTCTGCACGGTGGAAGACCCGATTGAAATGGTGGAAGGATCGTTCAATCAAATGCAGGTGCAGCACGGCATCGATTTGTCGTTTGCCGATGGTGTGCGTTCGCTGATGCG